>JAYVJS010000383.1:0-7607 GCA_043769075.1 Gemmatimonadota bacterium
CGCAAACTGGCCCGAATTAGCCTCCTCGACCCGGCCAGGATCCTCGAAGGCGTCGGGATCGCCTTCGAATCGATTCGCGTCAGCAAGGCCCGGGCGGCCCTCACGATCCTCGGCGTTGCGATCGGCGTGATGGTGGTCATTGCGATGGCGTCGATGATTACCGGCATCAACCGTTCCGTGAGCGGCATGCTCGAACAAGCCGGTCCGAAGACCTTCATGGTGATGCGGTTCTTCCGCGAAGGCCTCCACGTGGACGATGATTCCGAAGATCCCTGGGACCGGAATCCGTACGTGACGATCGGCGAAGCCCAGATGCTTCGCCGGCTCCCCGGCATTGAACAGGTGGCTTGGAAGGAAGACGCCAACGGTCCGGTCGCCGCCGGATCGACCACGATGAATTCGGTGAACGTCATCGGCGCCACTCCAAATCTCTTGGAAGCGGGCGGCGGCACCATCATCGCCGGGCGGCTCTTCACCGAGATGGAGAACACCACCGGCGCCTATGTCACCGTCGTCAACGAGGCCGTCACCAAGCGCCTGTTCCCCAATCTCGATCCGCTCGGGCGGACCGTGAAAATCTACGGGATTCCCTTTGCCATCATTGGGGTCTATAACGAGCCGGCCAGCCTCTTCAGCGGGGCCGACCCCAGCCCGATCGCGATCACTCCTCATGCCACCTTTGCCAAGGTGGCGGAGTACGACCGCGGCTGGATGACCATCATGGTCAAGCCCGATGACACCACCAGTGTCGCACTGGCACAAGACCGGGTCATCACGGCCCTTCGGGTTAAGCGCGGCCTCAAACCGGCCGAAGAGAACAATTTCGGGGTCATCACCCAGGACAAGATGCTCGAGATTTACAACCAGGTTACCAGCGGCTTCTTCTTGGTCATGCTGGCGCTCTCGAGCGTGGGCCTCCTCGTCGGCGGGGTCGGCGTCGTCGCCATTATGATGATTTCCGTCACCGAACGGACCCGCGAAATCGGCGTCCGGAAAGCCCTCGGAGCCACCAAACGGGAAATCATGTTCCAGTTCCTGATCGAGGCCTCCACCCTCACCGTCCTCGGCGGCATCATCGGAATGATCCTGGGAGGCACCATCGCTTGGGCGGTGGCCCGCTACACCCCGATTCCGGCCACCGTCCCGCTTTGGTCGGTCGTGGCTGCCCTTGTCGCCAGCGCCGTTACCGGCATCTTCTTCGGCCTCTACCCCGCCAGCAAAGCCGCCAAACTCGACCCCGTCGAGGCCCTCCGGTACGAGTAGGCTCGGCAGGCTCGGCACTCGGCGTTCGATGGCGAGTGCCGAGTGCCGAGCGCCGAGTGCCGAGCTTATCTTCCCGGATGCCGCTTTTTGAAGCGATTCGGCTGGCGGTCGAATCGATCCGAACCTCGAAACTCCGCTCGGTCTTTACCCTCCTTGGGATTATCGTCTCGGTGGCCTTCCTGGTTACCGTCGTCGCCATCATCCAGGGAATGAATGCCTACGTCAAAGACAACCTGACCGGCGCCATTATCGGCACCAATTCGTTTCAGGTCCGGCGGACCCCGATCTCCACTCAGCTGCTGTCGGACGAGCAGATTCGCCAAATCGCCAAGCGGCCGTTGATTTCGCAGGAGGACGCCCTGGCCGTCCGGACCGCCCTTCCCGAGGCCGAGGCCGTCTCGTTGCAGTCGGGATGGCCGACCCCCTCGGTCGATGTCGTGTACCGAAACCGGGAGGTGTCGAGCGCCCTCGTCTTCGGGGTAACGCCGGATTATCAAGCCGTCCAAGATTATCGGTTCGCCGCCGGCGAACCGCTGACCGATACCGACATCCGGGAGCGCCGCTACGTCGCCGTGGTGGGGTTCGACATCGCCGACAAACTCTTCGACGGGGCCGAGCAAGCCCTTGGCAAGCCGATCCGGGTGGGCGGCCTGCCTCTGACCATCAAGGGCGTCATCGCCTCCAAGGGCCGGGTCCTCGGCCAGTCATTCGATGCCTTCATCCTGGCCCCCCTCCCCACCTTCGAGACGATGTACGGACGGCGCCTAACCACCACCGTCTCCGTCAAGGTGCGGAACGCCGAGGAGATCCCCGCCGCCATGGCGGGCGCCGAGGAGGCCATGCGAGTGGCCCACCGGCTCCGGCCCAACGAGCCCAACGACTTCGCCATCGACAAGGCCGACGCCCTGTTGGCGTTTTGGGCCACCTTGACCAATGTGCTGTTCCTCGTGGTCCCGGCCGTCGTCGCCATCGGGATCGTCGTCGGCGGGATCGTGATCATGAACGTGATGCTGATGTCGGTCACCGAGCGGACCTACGAAATCGGGCTTCGGAAATCACTCGGGGCGCGCCGCCAGGACATTCTCCGGCAGTTCATGGTGGAGTCGGTGATCCTCGCCACGTTGGGTGGAATCCTCGGCGTCTTGGCCGGGGCCAGCCTGGCCCTCCTCGTCGCCACCTTGAGCCCATTGCCGGCCAAGGTCACCGCCTGGTCCGTCGGCCTGTCCCTGGCGTTGGGTGCCGGGACCGGGATCCTGTTTGGCGTTTATCCGGCGAACCGAGCCGCGAGACTCGATCCGATCACCGCGCTGCGGGCCGAGGGCTAGCCGGTGCGGCTCCACAGCATCGGTGAAGGCGTCGCGATGGCGGTCGACTCCCTTCGAGCCAACAAGCTCCGGTCATTCCTGACGATCCTCGGCGTGGTCATCGGGGTCTCGACGGTGATGACCATGGCCTCGATCGTTCAGGGAATTCGGACCCAGATCTTTGCGGCACTCAACGCCGCCGTGCCCAATACCTTCTATGTCTTCCGTTTCAACAGCGGGACCCCCGTTAACCCGGACAATCTCCCCCCGGAGGTCCGGCAACGCCCGATCGTGTCCGACGAAGACGCCTTGGCGATCGCCCAGTCGCCCGTCATTCGGCATGCCGCGCTCTGGTGCCGATTCTTCTCTCGGATTTCTCAGGAAGATGCGACGACCCAGCGGACCATCGTGTTCGGAGCCGACGAGCGCTTCATGGATCTGCTCGGGGGCACCCTCGTCTCCGGACGGTTCTTTGCCCCCTCCGAAGTCCGCGGCGGGGCCCCCGTCACGGTATTGGCTTCCGATGTCAGCCGGACGCTGTTCGGCGCCGCCAACCCGATCGGACAGTTCGTTCGGATGGGGACCCGGGCGTTTATGGTCATCGGGGTCTGGCAGCCCCCGGACAATGCCATTTCGCCCCAGGGTGTTTCCACCGGCGCGGTGATCCCGTTTCGGGCCGCCAAGGGTTCGTTCCGCTTCAACGAAACCACCGACCAGTTCATCATCGTCCTCGGCATTCCAACGCTCCCCGTCGGTGAAGTCCAGGATGGCGCGGCCATCGCGCTCCGCCGCCACCGGGGGCTCCGGCCGGGACAACTCGACAACTTCGACATGCTCACCCAAGATCAAATCCTCGAAATCATCAGCAAGTTGACCGGCGCCTTCTTCCTGGTGATGGTGGCGCTCTCCGGTGTCGCGCTCTTGGTCGGGGGCATCGGCGTCATGGCGATCATGATGGTGTCGGTCACCAGCCGGACCCGAGAAATCGGGACCCGCAAAGCGTTAGGCGCTACCCGAAGCGAGATCCTGTGGCAGTTCCTGGTCGAGGCCGCCACCCTCACCGCCTTGGGCGGGGTGCTCGGCATCGTGGTCGGCCTGCTGTTTGGCGAGGTCATCAAGCTGGCCCTCAAGATCGAAGCCAATGCCCCGCTGTGGAGCGCCGTCGTGGCGGTCGCGGCGTCGGTGGCCATTGGCCTAGGATTTGGTCTCTATCCCGCCAACCGGGCCGCCAGAATGGACCCGGTTGAAGCCCTTCGCCACGAATAGATCCGACGATCCTATGCCCGTTGACCTGCTTGCCATTGCGGCCCATCGCGACGACGTCGAACTGACCTGCGCCGGCACCTTGCTGAAAGCCGTCGATCAAGGACACCGGACCGCGATCCTCGATCTCACCGCCGGCGAAACCGGTTCCCGCGGGTCGGCCGACCTCCGGGGCCAAGAAGCCGACCGGGCCGCCGCGATTCTGGGGGTCACCGAGCGCCGAAATGCCGGCCTGCCTGATGCCCATCTCCACAACACCGAGGACGCCCGCCGGATCGTCGTCGAGGCAATTCGGCACTTCGCCCCACGGGTCGTGATCCTGCCCTTTCCGGTCGGCCGCCATCCCGATCACCGCCTGGCCTCCGAGTTGGCCCGAGATGCTTGCTTCCTGGCCGGCCTCGCCAAGTACCCGGCGGGTGGGAAGCCCCACCGGCCGTTCAAGATTCTCTATGCCCTCGCCTATCGGGAGGACCCGATCAAGCCGAGTTTCGTCGTCGACATCAGTACCCAATTCGACCGGAAGATGGCGGCCATTCGCTGCTACGGGAGCCAATTCGACGGGGCCGAAGCGGCCGGCGAGATCTTCCCGACCGGCCAAGACCTCTATGGCCTAATCGAGACCCAGAACGCTCACTACGGTTCGCTGATTCGGGCCCGGTTTGGGGAGCCGTTCTTCACCCATGAGACCGTGCTGGTCGACGACGTCGTTCAGCTAGGCGTCCGAAGTATCTGATCCTAACCCTCTTGCCCACAACACGTTATAATAGTTCCATGCGGCCCAACGTCTACCTCGACCATGCAGCGACCACCCCGGTTCGCCCCGAGGTGCTCGAAGCGATGCTCCCGTACTTCGGGACCGCGTCGTTCGGCAACCCTTCGAGCAGTCACCGGTTCGGCCGGACCGCCCGAGCCGGCCTCGAACAAGCCCGCCGTGAGGTCGCCGATGCGGTCGGAGCCGACCCAAGCCAAGTGATCTTCACATCGGGCGGCACCGAAGCCGACAACCTCGCCATCATCGGTTCGGCCCTGGCCGCCCGCGAACGGGGCGATCCGATGCACATCGTGACCACCGCCACAGAGCACAAGGCGATTCTCGCCGCCGCCCACCAAGTCGTTCGGCTCGGCGGAACCGAGGAGATTCTCGCGGTCGAACCCACCGGGCTGGTCGATCAGGCCGCCTTCGAGCGGACGCTGCGCCAAAGGCCCACCTTGGTGTCGGTGATGTGGGTCAACAACGAGACCGGTGTCCGACAGCCGGTTGAGATCATCGCGGCCCGCTGTGCTGAGGCACGGGTGCCTTTTCATTCCGACGCGGTTCAGGCATTCGGCAAGATTCCATTGTCACTACGCGAGACTGATTGCACGTTCCTGACCTTGTCGGGGCACAAGATCGGAGCACCGAAGGGCGTCGGGGCGCTCGTCGTCCGGGACCGGAAAATCGTCGGGGCGATCATTCACGGCGGCGGCCAGCAATTCGGAATCCGTCCCGGCACCGAGAACGTCGCGGGCGCGGTGGCGCTTGGCCGGGCGGCTAAGCTGGCCGCCGGAGAACTGGCGACCGAAGCCCCACGGCTCTCGAGCCTCCGAGACGGCCTGGCAGCCTCGCTCCAGGCGGTCGTGCCTGACCTGGTCATCAACGGGCTCGGCGCACCACGGGCACCTCACGTGCTCAATGTGGCCGTCCCGGGCGGGGACAGCGAGGCCATGCTGATGCACCTCGACCTAGCCGGGGTCGCGGCGTCCGGCGGGTCCGCCTGTTCCACTGGCGCAACCGAGCCCTCGCACGTCCTTGTGGCGATGGGCTTGCAGAGAAGTCTCGCGCTCGGGTCGGTGCGGTTCAGCTTGGGGCATGAGACGACGACGCAGGACCTTGCGCATTTGGTTGGCGTGTTTCCCGGAGTGGTCGAGAAAGTGCGAAAACTTGCAGCGACGCTTGGGCGTGTCTGAAAAAATCCTAGTGGCCATGTCGGGCGGCGTCGACAGTTCGGTCGCGGCCGCCCTGCTCGTCGAGCAGGGGCATCAGGTCGTGGGCGCCACCATGAAGCTCTTCTGCTACGGCGACAACGTTCCCGACCGGCCGTGCTGCTCCCTCGACTCGATCAACGACGCCAAGGACGTGGCACACCGGCTCGGTATTCCGCATTACGTCTTGAATTTCGAGGACCGATTTAGCCAGCACGTGATCCAAAACTTTGTCGACGAGTACAGCCGGGGCCGGACCCCGATTCCTTGCGTCCGCTGCAACTCGTTCACCAAGTTTCGCGATCTCCTCGCCCATGCTGACTCCCTGGGATGCGACACGATGGCCACCGGCCACTATGCCGTGGCGCGGGACGGCGCCCTGTTCCGCGGCACCGACCGGAGCAAGGACCAGAGCTATTTCCTCTGGGGCATTGCTCGCGACGTGGTGGCCCGGATGCGGATGCCGGTCGGCGAACTCACTAAAATCGAGACCCGGCGAATCGCGCGCCGGCTCGGCTTGGCGACGGCGGACAAGGCCGAGTCGGTCGACATCTGTTTCGTGCCCGACAACGACTACGTCGGGGTGCTGGAGCGGCATTTGCCGGCCGACGCCCCGGCCCTGACACCAGGTCCACTGGTCACCACGTCGGGAAAAACGATCGGCGAGCACCAAGGATTTGCCCGCTATACCGTCGGGCAAAGGCGAGGTCTACCTGGCGGGTCGGCGTTGCCGATGTATGTGGTAGGCATCCGGCCGGAGGATCGGGCGGTGGTCGTCGGAACATCCGCAGACCTCGAGGGAGGTTTCGTTCGGCTCGCCGAAATGAACTGGCTCACCGAGCCCTTGCCCGCCCGGGCCCGGTGCCGGGTCCAGGTCCGCTATCGGAGCCCCGCGGTGCCCGCCACGGTTCGATCGCGGGCCGGGGATGGCATCACCCTCGATCTCGAAGTTCCGGCCCGGGCCATTACCCCGGGACAATCGGGGGTCCTCTATACGGAAGCCGGCCAAGTCTTGGGCGGAGGGGTGATCGAATGAACATCATCGCGCGGGCTAGTCTTTGCCTCGGCCTGTCAACGGGGTTGTCGGCCCAAGACAAACGACCGCTCGGGATCGACGACTTTCTCCGACTCGGAATTGTCGGGGACCCTCAGGTTTCGCCGAACGGAGCAATGGTGGCGTACACCGTCACCACCCCCTCGCTCACCGACAACCGCAATCTCAGTCGCTTACGGGTCCTTGACCTGGTCGCCGGGACGAGTCGAGAGTTGACCAGCGGGCCGGGATCCGATCGAGCGCCTCGGTGGGCCAAAGACGGTCGGACCCTCGCGTTCCTGTCGAACCGAAACGGCGCCTCCCAGGTCTGGCGGATTCGGATCGACGGTGGCGAGCCGGCCGTGGTGACCTCGATCCCGACGGGGGTCAACGACTTTTGGTGGTCACCGGACACCACGACGCTCTTCGTGAGCTCCGACGTGAAGTGGCCTGCCACCAGTGAGCTCGATATCCGGACCAAGGAGTTTCCGACCGGCGCCCGGCTCTTTTCAGCGCTGTTCTATCGTCACTGGAACGAATGGCGGGCCGGCATCCGCCAGCACTTGTTTCGGATCGACCTCGCCACCGGCAAAGCGACCGACCTGACCCCCATCGACCGGGATGTCCCGACGCTCGCCCTCGGCGGACAAGACGTCGCGATTTCGCCGTTAGGCACCGAGCTCGCCATCGTATTCAACCCCGACTCGGTCGTCGCCACCAGCACCAACAACGATCTCTTCGTGATCGGTCCCGATGGGGCCGGCATGGTCCCGATGACCGAC
>JAYVJS010000384.1:0-6171 GCA_043769075.1 Gemmatimonadota bacterium
ATCGCCGCCGGAATGAAACCGGGGCGGACCTCCGAGACAGAAATCACGATCGCGGATCTGACCGGAGTCGGCGTGCTCGACGCCGCGGTCGCCAACGTGGTGGCGGACGCCGCCGAACGCCAGGGAGTGGGACGATGGATCGACGCCTGACACCGGACATCTTCGCCCGACTTGGCACCCGGCCGATCATCAACGCCAGCGGGATCTACACCGATCTCGGCGGCTCCCGCCTCTCCCCCACGGTGTGGGCGGCCATGGCCGAGAGCAACACCCAGTACGTCCGGATGGTGGACCTGCTCGAATCCTCGGGCCGGATCCTCGCGGGGCATCTCGGCGCCGAGGCGGGCCGGGTGACGACTGGGGCCGCAGCGTCGATCGTCCTGATGGTATCGGCGGCGATCACCGAGGGGGACGGGGCCGCGAGCGCCCGTCTCCCCGACACAACCGGACTCCGGGACGAGATCGTCCTCCAGCGGAACCACCGCTACAAGTACGACCGCCAAATCCCGCTGACCGGCGCCAAGCTGGTGCTGGCCGGGACCGAGGCCGGCACGTCCGAAGCCGAGCTCGAGGCCGCCATCGGGCCCAAGACGGCGGCGCTCTATGTCCCGGCCCATCTCGATGGCGCCGGAGGCACCGTCCCGCTCGCGCGAGTGGTCGCCATCGCCCGGCGCCGAGGCCTCAAGGTGCTGGTCGATGCGGCCTACATGTGCTGGCCGCTCGAGGCGATGCCGGGGTACGTCGCGGCCGGTGCCGACCTTGTGTGCTTCAGCGCCAAGTACTTCGGCGGGCCGAATGCCGGCGGATTCATGGTCGGGACCCGGGCGATGATCGACGCGGTTACCGCCAACAACTTCACCCGCTACGAATCAGGCCCCCATTTGACCATCGGCCGGGTCTTCAAGATCGACCGCCAGACGGTGGTGGGCGTGGTGACGGCGTTCGAGGAGTGGCGGGCGGCGGATCACGGGGCCCGATGGGCGCGATATGCCCGGCTGCTCGAGCAGCTCCGCACCCGCCTAACCGGCCGGCCCGGGGTCACGGCGATGGCGCGCTACTTCACCATGGACGAACGCCTGGTGCCCGACCCGGTGAACTGTCTGGTACTGGAACTCGCCGCCGGTCATCGGCTGACCCACCCGGAACTCGGGCGGCTTCTGGCGGAGGGGAATCCGTCGATCGCCGCCGACGTGCAGGCCGACCGGTTGATCTTCTGCTTCGACGCAATCAGTGACGAAGAGGTGGACGCGGTCGGGGCCCGGCTCCTCGAGGTACTCGGCGCCTGAGGACCTCTCACTTCGCGTCCTTCGCGATTAGCTGGTCGGTCGCCGGCATGGCCATCCTGGCCCCCGACTGGTTCAACCGGACCTTCGGCCAGCTCGATGCGAGTAACCCGGTGTTCTTCGTCGCCGTCTACGCGCCCACCGGACTCGCCCTCGTCTTGACGGCGCTGTTCGAGGGCCGGGCCGGACTCAAGGCGCTCGCGGCCCGGCTCGACCCGAGGCGGTGTCACCCGATCTGGTATCTGGTCGTGGTCGGAGGGTTCTTTGGGTTGACCGGACTGGCCGGTTGGATCGGGTCACTGTCCGGCGGCCCGGCCCCGGTGGTGAAACTGTCGGCACTGAGCGGCGTGGCCGCGAGCCTCCTGACCGATGCGGGGCCGCTGGGCGAGGAGCTCGGCTGGCGAGGTTTTGCCCTGCCCCGGATGCTCCGGCGGTGGAAGCCGGCCCTCGCCGCCCTGATTCTGGGTGTGATTTGGGGGCTCTGGCATCTCCCGGCGTTCTACGTGTCGACGTTGGTCCAAAGCCAGATGTCGCTGCCGGTGTTCCTGCTCGGCGCCACTTCGTTGTCGGTCGTAACCTGCTGGCGCTTCCTCAAGTCCAAAGGCAGCCTGCTGATCGCGATCCTGACGCACCTGATGGCCAATCATGCGCTTGACGTGACCGGGGCTTCGTTCAACCAGATGACGTATGCCCTGGCCGTGGTCGCGGTTGTCTTGATTGCGACCGGACAGCTTACCCCCGAACCGGCCGCCGAGCACCAACCGGTGGCGACGTAGCTCTGGCCGATCAGGCGGCTCAGGGCCGCCGGAAGTCCCAACTGTACTCGACGCTCCCCTCGACTGCGTCGCCCTTCAAAATCGCGAGTCCCGGGGTAAAGGGACCGTTGCCGCCAGCAAAGTCAACTATGAACGCCTCAAGCGTGTTGACCACATCTGGGTCGCCCGGGCACGACGCGGTCGACGTGGTCCTGACAACCTGTTGTCCGCGAAGGAGATAGCTAGTCGGCGTGATGATCAGCCGGGCCGTCGTAGTTGGGCCGGGGGTGATGGTAAACGTGTTGGGCGAAAGCGCGACCGTGCAGGTTGGATGCTTGAACGCCAGGTCAAAGGTGCCACTGCCCGTGTAGTAGATGTCGCCGGTGAACGTGGCGGTCGAGTCGTAGGTCCAGGTGATACGTGCCGTCATGAGAATCTCGTTACCTGGAAACCCGGGGGTCGTCGCCTTGACCGAAGACGTCCCGGCCCAGGTATCAGCGCAGGTTGGGGGCGCACTTAGCGCGGCCACCCCGCTCGGGCCACCCGAGAAGCAACTCACTTCAACTGGGACAATCGAGTTTGCCGCGACCTCGAGCAGGGGCGTGGGGATCTGGGTGTTGACCAGGGCTGCAAACTCGTACTTGCCGGCGTCGGCCTCGACGGGCGTCCATTTGTAAGTGGCCCGGTTGCTGGCGATTAGCTCCATCGATTTCCATGGCGTGAACTCAGACTCATCCTCGCGCTTTCGATAGAGCTCGACCCCGGTCACATTGTAGCCCAACAGAAAATAGGCAACCGTGCTTGGCGTCAGATCCACGGTGAAGTCCACGGCCGCGCCAGGCCTGACCCTGGCTTTGCTTGCGGTCAAGGTACCCTTTGGTGACTCCGAGATGTCGGTCGAAAACTCCGCTTTGAAGCTCACCCCCGTGGCGTCGTCGTTAATGACCGCCTCGATCGCCTTCTTGAGCGCGGCGCCCGGCTCCACGACGCCTTCGATCTTCAGGTCGTACTTGGCGGCATAGTCGGTTCGCGCCGCTTGGTCCTCCTCGAACGCGAGGTCGAACGACTGCTTGGGACCGACGCGCGCCTCCAGAACGCCACCATTGAAGAGCCCGCCACCGATGGCCACGTCGAGCCCCGCGAGGATATAAAACTGGGCCGAGACGTCGGCCTGCATGCCGTGCTCGGCGGGGAAGTTGGATTTCGTCTTGAACTCGTTCAGCGGCTTGAGGTCGTCCAGCCCGCGGCAGGCGGGGGTCGCTCCGCCACACTCCCAACCGAGGCTCGGGCTGAAGCCGACCTTGCCCTCGACGCCCAACTCGCCTTGGACCAGCTTGACTTTGCCTTCGAGCTCCGCGCCAAGTCCGAACCGCACTGCGGGCATGACGATAATGCTGAACCACCCGAAGACCGGAAGCCTGATCTGGACTTGGGCCTCGCATTTTCCGGATCCTTCGAACCCCGCTTTCAATTTGAGCCCCGCGCTACCGACGAGGGCGGCCGACCCTTCCAACGCATGTTTGCTGTACCCGGGGCGGTCGTCGAGGATCAGCGTCAGGTTGTTTTCGAGTGAGAGCGAGATCGGCGTGCCAAGGAGCTTCGGCTTGATGCTGGCCTCGCACTTGAACGCCGGCAAAGGCGCCGGGAAAATGGCCGCGGGGGCAGCCGTGACGCCATGCCCTCGGTTCCCGCGGGAGGCGTTCCACACCGTGCTCGGAGCCGACCGGCCGAAGCGGAGAGACGGCGCCGGCAGGGCGTCGAGGGGGAACGCCGACAGGTCCAGCGTGATGTTCGTGTTATAGTCGCGGAAGAGCTGGTACAGCGGCGCAATGGCGAGGGTAATCACCAGCTCAGCGCCACTCTGGCGCGAGGCAACCACCTTGCCGGCAACCGGCGCGGTCTCAGTGGCCAGCACCACAGCCCCAATGGGCGGCGCGGCCGCCACACCCAGCAGAGTGACCTCGAACTCGGTCCCCACCCCGGGAACCCCGCTGGGACCAAGGCGCGGCGGACCAACGGTGACGACCTGCGCGTCGGTGACCAACAACGCCCCCGCCTGCGGCTCGGCCACGAACACCAGCGTCGGAGCGGATCGCACTCCTCCGGCCGAGGCAACGATCTGGGCTGAACCGATGGCGTTCGCGACCAACCGGCCATCGGCACTCACCGATACCGCGTTGGGTGCGCTGGAGGTCCAGGTTACGATGCCCCCCGAAGGCCCGCCCTGAAGGTCGAAGATCCTCGCGGTCAACTGGGCGGTTTGGCCTCTGGCAGGTAAGAGCACCGCCGCTTTGTCGATGGCAACACTCCCGACCGGCCCGGTAGCGGGGGCGACCGTAATGGCGACAGGGTTGCTCGTCACGCCGCCGCCCGAGGCGGTGATGTTCGTCACGCCCGCTGTCAACGCCGTCACCGTTCCGCCGGCGTCGACCGTGGCGACACTGGGCAGCGTGGTTTGCCAGGTGATGGTGGCGTTGACCGGCTGGCCGGCGGCATTGGCGGCGGTGGCGGCCAGCTTTTGGGTTGCCCCCGGGGCCATCGTGGAACTCGGCGCGGTCACCACGACCGTAGCAACGGTCGTGCTCGGCGGGGGCGGCGGTGGAGAAATCGTCGGTGAGCTGGCACAGGCGGAGGCGACGACGGCGAGGATCGCTCCAAATGCAAGTTGAGAGTGCCGCATCGGAAGAACTCCACGCAAGGGGGAGAGCGCTTCACAGCGCTGGGGTTACGACCTTTGGACGATCGAACGCTACCGTGCTCCCCTCATCTGGGTATCATTTCCCGATCCCGACCGGCTAACTCTTTCGCCGGCAATTGTTTACGCGGAGACTAACTGAGTGCGGCTCTGGGCTCTGAACGACGGGGCTGGTATAAAATGACAGGTTACGCTGCGGCGCCCGCCGGAACCTCAGCGACCCGGCCCGGTCCGCGAGCGCCGCAGGTCCAAGCGCATGAGCACTCGCGGAAAGCCGTCGAGCACCGAGGTCGTGTCGGCCGCCTTGCGAAACCCAGCCTTCTCGAAGAGTGCCCGCGTGCCAACGTACGCCATCGTGAGGTCGACCTGCTCGCCGCGATTGTCCACCGGGTAGCCCTCGATTGCCGGCGCCCCCTTGGCACGGGCGAACTTAACGGCGCCGGCGACCAACGCGTGCGAGATGCCTTCGCCCCGATGGCCGGGCCGGACCCGGATGCACCACAGCGACCAAACGGCAAGGTCGTCGATCTGCGGTATCGTCCTGCTGCGGGCAAAGGCCGTTTCCGCTCGCGGAGCTACGGCTGCCCAGCCCACCACCGTCGAACCGTCATAGGCCAGGACTCCAAGCGGCCCGCACGCCGTCAATTCGGCGACCTTGGCTCCCCTTGCTGGACCCTGCAGTGCCACGTTTTCCTTGGAAGGAAGGCGATAACTGAGACACCAGCAGACGTTCGCATCCGCCCGCTTCGGTCCCAACACCGCCTTAACGTCGTCAAACTCGGTCGCTGGTAGAACCTTGATCGGCATGCGCACCTCGGTGTAGAAGACTGACCGACGACCTCACAGACTCCCTCGCAAACAGAGCTCCGCCGCCGGTGCCGGAACGCCGGTGATGTACTCGCGCACGGAGGCGAGCCCCTCCTTCAAACCGCGGAAGTGAACTCGGGCGCTCGCCGCTTCGTAGGGGAGCCACGCCGACCTCCCGTGCTCCGCCGGGTTCAAGAGCGGCATCGAGTCGGCCGGCACCTCCGCGGCAAACACGGTGATCAGCTGGACCTCGTGGAACCGTCGGTTGTAGATCGGGTAGGCGTGCTCAGCCGCCCAGATCGCGCCGGCCTGGAGGCCGTAGGGGGCGAGTACCCGATCCACCGCCACCGGCACGGTTTCATCGGCGGTGAAGACGCCGCTCGGAATCTGCCAGAACATCCCCTCATTGAAGTATCGCGCGGCCTTGGCCGACGACGTCTCGAGGAGCAGATACTCGACCCCGGCGACGCCTCGCGAGAACACCCACACGTCTAACACACTCGCGTTCAGCTGCATGCGCTCTGATCCCCCAATGGTATTAGGTCGGATGGGCCCCGAGACGTAGGCCGTCGCGCTCGGCCCACTCAAGGCCATCAGGCAAGGGTGCTCCCGCAAACTCAACGTGAAGAAC
>JAYVJS010000385.1:0-6180 GCA_043769075.1 Gemmatimonadota bacterium
GTTGGAAGGGTGATGCTGCCGCCGATCTGCTCCGGATGGGTTGCGGCGGCGGCACCGGAGACGTAACCTCTGACCCTCCCCCCGATCACCATCTCGAACGGAGCCCAATGACGACCATGGAAATCGCGAACGCCCTTGTCGCCCTCTGCCGACAGGGAAAGAATCACGAAGCGATGACGACGCTCTACTCGCCCGACATCGTGAGCGTGGAAGCCGGCGGCCCTCCCGGCACGTCGCGCGAAGTGAAGGGGCTCGAGGCGACCATGGCCAAGGGACAGTGGTGGGTGGACAATCACCAGGTCCATGAGGCTAACGTCACGGGCCCGTGGCCTAACGGTGACCAGTTCATCGTCGGATTCAAGTACGACATCACCTTCAAACCGTCAGGTAAGCGATTCGTGATGGAAGAAATGGCGCTCTATACCGTCAAAGACGGCAGGATCGCCCGAGAAGATTTCTTCTACAACATGGGCTAAGGATACGACCTCGAACCCATGCTGACCCGACTGAAGTCACTCGTCCCCGCCCTGCTCTTCCTCTCCGGCGTTGCCTGGACGGGCGGTTCGCCCCCGGTCGACTGGGTCATGGTGGCGAAGATTCGAGAGGAAGGCCTCCAACGCTCGAAGGTCATGGAGTTCGAGAGTTACCTGACCGACGTCCTCGGCGCCCGGCTCACCCTCTCAGCGGACATGAAGCGCGCCCAGAGTTGGGTGATTGCGGAAATGGGCCGGATCGGCCTGGCGAAGGTCGCAGCCGAACCGTTCATGGACTTCGGAGTGACCTGGGACAACGAATACGTCTCCATCCACCTGCTCGAACCCGACTACACCCCGATGGTCGGCTACCCGATCTCCCATACACCCGGCACCCAAGGCAAGGTGGTCGCCGAGGCAGTAATCGTCGAGCTGCTGGCGCGCGCCGATCTCGAGAAGTATCGGGGTAGCCTCAAGGGCAAGGCCGTGTTGGTGACCCCGCCGGCCCCGATCGACCTCACCTCGCTCACCAACGGCGTGCCGCGGCTCACCGACGCCGACCTCAGGGCGCGCGAGGCCGTCGTGATCGCGCCGGCCCGCGCCGCCGCGCCCCGGACGGTGCCCAACCCCGATCTGTTGTCGGCCGTGGAGAAGTTGACGTTCTTCAAAGCCGAGGGTGTGGCCGCCGTGCTGCAGTGCGAGAGTGGCTGGCTCGGGGCGTGCCGTGGATATGATTCGCCGATCGCCCGACGACAGAACTGGTCCGCTGAGGGCATTCGCGCCGCCCCACCGATCATCGCGATTACCCCGGAGCATTACAACCGGATGTATCGAATCCTCAAGCGCGACATCCCGGTCAAGGTCGAGCTCGAGGTCCGGAACCGAATCGGCTCCCAGGTCGAAAAAGCCGTGAATGTCGTCGGCGAGATCCCCGGGGGCGATCTGGCGGATGAAGTGGTCATGATCGGAGCTCACTTCGACACCTGGCACGCCTCGCCTAACGCAAGCGACAACACCTCGGGCGTGGCGGTGGCGCTCGAGGCCATGCGAATCCTCAAGGCGGTCGGCGCCATGCCGCGGCGCACCATCCGGATCGCGCTCTGGTCGGGTGAGGAACAAGGACTGTTTGGCTCCCGGGCCTACGTGAAAGAGCATTTCGGCACCGCCGAGGCTCCCCTTCCCGGTTACCAGAAGTTCTCGGCCTACTTCAACCAAGACTACGGCTCTGGCCAGTACCGCGGCATCATGCTCCAGGGCAACGAGTCCGCGCGGGACATGCTGACGACGTGGATGGCACCGTTCCGCGACTTTGGGATGATGACCGTTTCGAATCAAAGCCTGGGCAGCACCGACCATGTTGCCTTTGACGAGGCCGGCCTCCCAGGCTTTCAATTCCTCCAAGACCCCACTCCAGGCCAAGGGGGCCACTCCAACCTGGACTTCTTCGACACTATTCAAGCCAACGACTTGATGAAGAACGCGGTCGTGATGGCGTCATACGCCTGGCACGCGGCCATGGCGGAGACTCTGGTTCCGCGACGCGAGACCAACAAACCCTGATTGCCTCACCTTCACGTCCGGAGCATGATGGTCACCCCAAGAGGCTGGCTGGCACTAGCGGCGATGACGGCCCCGCTCAGCGCCCAAGCGAACAAGCCCGCATCACCCGCGACGACGGTGGCCATCAAAGCGGGACGTCTGATCGACGGCCGCGGCGGGCCCCCGGTCGCCAACGTGGTGATTCTCGTTCAAGGCGAACGGATCGTCGCCGTTGGAGCCGGCATTCCGATTCCCGCCGGTGCCCGGGTGATCGACCTTTCTCGGGCCACCGTGCTGCCGGGCTTGATCGACTGTCACACCCACATCACCATAGCTCCCGGCGCCAGCGACGATCAGTTCCGGCGGACCTTCTTGGACGCGGCCATCCTGGCGCCGACCTATGCCCGGGCCACGGTCGAGGCGGGATTCACCACCATTCGCGACCTCGGCGCGCCCCAGTTCGTCGACGTGAGCCTCCGAAACGCCATCGATCGGGGCGACATCCCCGGACCCCGGATCATCGCCGCCACGATGGGCATTAGCGCCACCGGCGGTCACGGCGACGCGAACGGCCTCTCGCCCTACCTCCACAGCGATGAGTTCTCCGGCGTCGCTGACGGGGTCGACGAGATCCGGAAGAAGATTCGCTACGAGGTCAAGTACGGCGCGGGGGTCATCAAGGTGATGGCGACTGCGGGCGCGATGTCCGAGGAGGAATCGGTCGAGGCGGCGCTCTATACCCAAGCCGAGCTCGATGCCGTGGTGGATGAAGCCCGGATCTGGGGACGTCGGGTGGCTGCTCATGCCCACGGCGCGGAAGGCATCAAGCGAGCGGTCCGGGCCGGCGTCGCGTCGATCGACCACGGCACCTTTCTCGACGAGGAAGGCGCCCGACTCATGGTGGAGCGAGGCACCTATCTCGTGAAGGACTCCTACGAGGACCGCTGGTTCCTCGAGCGGGCGCCGGGGTGGGGATACCCGAAGATCATCCTCGAGAAGCTGGCCAAGATCGTCCAAGGACACGAGGCCGCCTTTCGGTTGGCGCGGAAGCACGGGGTCAAGATCGCGTTCGGGACCGACGTCGGGATGCTGCCGCACGGCGAGAACGCCAAGCAGTTTCGCGACTATCTGGCGTGGGGCATGTCACCGATGGAGGCGATCCTCACCGCGACGAAGAACGCCGCCGACCTCCTCGGGATGAGTGACCGGATCGGCGCGGTGGCGCCGGGGTTCCTCGCCGACCTGATCGCGGTGCCGGGCGATCCTCTGACCGATCCCAGCCTGCTCGAACGGGTCAGCTTCGTCCTCAAAGGCGGGGTGGTGGTCAAGCAGTGACCCAAGACGCGGCCCGCTCGCATATCCCGGATTGGGAGGTGACCAATGGGCTGTGGGCAGTGGACCGCACGAGCCCAGGAATGGAAACGTGCCCGCTGACGCCTTTGTCACCCGTCTTACGCATTGCCAATAGACCACTATGACATCCAACGACGCCCAGGCCATCGCAGCCCCAACTGCCGCGGCGCGCACCGCCGCGCTGCCCCTGGCGCCGGCCACCGCCTGCCCTCGCTGCGGGGCGGCGGTGCCAAGCCAGGGCAGCGACTTCTGCGAAGCCTGCTCCGCCCATCTCTATCCCGGACATTGCGTCTCTTGTCTCGAGCCGGTCGCCGCCGGACACCAGTACTGTCGCCGCTGCGGGCTCCCGCCCGAAGGCGTGGTCTGCGGCGCCTGCCGCCGCGCCAGCGGTGGCGGCACAGGCCCAGCAACAGCTCGGCAACGGTCGCCTCGACCGCCAGGGCCGACAGGTCGTCGCGGTTGCCCACTTCGCGTCGCAACCGACCAGCCATCAGCCGTATGTCAGGGTGGGATGCGCAACACGGCGCCGGGAGGAGGCGCTGCCATTCAAGGCCGCCGATCGAGGCCGTCACCGCGAGCGCGACACCCAACGTCAACACGCCCGCGGGGCCGATCCGGTCCCGGTGGGTCATCATGGCCGGCCGGTAGAGCAAGCCCGTCACGTCCGTTTCTCGCGGGGAGCCGTCCATGCACTCGACGAACCCGCCGTTCAGTACGAACGTCAGCGTCGCGGTCGCGTGATGATGAGCCGGGATCGAGGTGGATCCAGGGTGCCATGCCTCGGTAATCAGGATCGAGCCGAACTCCGCCCGTCGCCGAAGCCTCTCTGGTCGATGCGGCACAGGTGCGACCGGTGATGTCATCGTCGTCCTTTCGCTCCGGTGTGTTCCTTCCCACCCCATTCAGGGCAGGTCGACGCACCGCCTATTCAAAGAACCTTCCCAATCTCTTCACCGACGGCCGCGATAGCCACCGTGTTTCGCGGCTCGAAACCGTCAGCGCCCCGCGCCGAACCCGCTCATCCCGGCCTGGCCCAAATGACCGCCCGCGTCGTCGAAATCTCACCGCGAAGCAATCACGGCGAAGGCGAGCCATCCGACCCGCCCACCGCCCGGTTCAGCCGATACTGCGCCTTGTCGAACTCCGCGACCGCGGTCACCAAGTCCCACCGGGCCTGAGTGACGGATTGCTGCGCCTGAATGTCCTCCAACACGATCCCGACGCCCAGCTCCTTACGGGCGCGGGTGAGTCGGAGGGTCTCCGTCGCCGTACCAAGCGCCCGCTCGGCGAGCGCGATCTGATCGAACAGGGCCCGGACCCGGGTCCATGACGCGACGACTTCGGCGACAATCGCATCCCTGAGCTTTTCGTCTCCCAACCGAACCGTCGCGAGCTGGGCCCTGCTGGCCCTGATGCGCCCGGCGTCGAACAGCCCCCCGGGACCGATCCGCCAACTCACACCCACCGTGTAGTCGGTAACAGAACCGGACTTGCTCCGCCCGCTGTCCGGCCCCCCGTCGAGCCTCCCACCAAACAGTTGGACGCCGATCGAGGGAATCAACGGACCGTAGACAGCGGCATTCCGTGCCGCACGCGACGCCGCGAGCAATGCTTCCGTCTGCCGCATTTCGGGACGCGACCGAAGCGCTCGCCCGATCAAGGCCTCGACCGCCGCCGTCGTGTCGATCAGCAGGAGGGGCACGAGTTCGTCCTCTCGGGGAACCAACTCGACGCTCGGGTCCAATCGGAGGACCCGGGCCAGCTCGACCCCCGCCACCCGCTGCTGCGCGACCGCCTGTCGCATCAGGACCTGGTAGTGCTCCGTCTGCGACTGGACCCGAAGCTCATCCCCCCGGAACGCGATCCCCGCCGTGACCGCGTCGTGCAGTTGGCGCTGGTAATCCTCGGACGTGGCCAGTGCCGCTCGCACCACACCGACGAGCGCCCGAGCCTTGGCGAGATCGAAGTATGCCTCCGCCGCGCTCAATGCCGCGCTCTGGCGCTGGATCTCGACGCCCCGGTCCGCCGCCCTGACCGAGTGCTTCGCCGCCACCGAGCCGTAGATGGCGCTGCCGAGGCTCATCTGGGCCGTCAACCCGATGCCCGGAGAGTAGGCATCGAAGTGCGCCTCGCCGATGGTGCCGGACGGAGACGCCTGCGCGACGCCATCACGACGGTGATAGCCGACGGTCGGCGCAATCCATGGTAAGAACTGTTCGACCGCGCTGGTCCGATTGGCCTGCGCCTCCTTGAGTCGCTCGCGCGCGATCCGCACGTCGAGGTTCTCCGCGTCGGCGAGTCGGAGAGCGGTGGGCAGGTCGATCGGGTAGACGGACGGCTTCACCGTCTGCCCGCCCGCCGGCCGCACCACGAGCCCGGCGAGGGCCATCGCGCACCAGAGTCCCCGGGCACCGGGCCCGGCGGTTCTCATGGTGTCCTCACGGTGACGGCCTGGCCGTCACTGAAGGTTTGTTTGCCGACTAGGATCACTAACGCGTCTTCCGGCAATCCCTCCGCGATCTCGACGCTGGCGCCGTCGTTGAATCCGGTCCGGACCGCGGTCTTCCGGGTCTTACCGTCGACGACGAGAAACACGAACGAACCCGCCTTTTCGACCACGACCGCTTCGACCGGCACCAGCAGGGCGTCCGCCTTCCGCTCGACGCTCAGGCGGACGCTGGCATACATCCCGGGCCGAAGGTCGCCGGATCGGTTCGGCAGCTCGATCTCGGTCAGCATCGTCTTCGTGGCTTCATCGAGGACTCGGGCAAACCTGGTCACCGTCCCACGGAACGGACGCCCCGGCAGCTCTTCC
>JAYVJS010000386.1:0-6880 GCA_043769075.1 Gemmatimonadota bacterium
CGGAATCAGTCCGGCCAGGCCCGGATTCGGCAGATAGCGGATCACCCCGCCGGCCAAGCCGAAGGACTCCAACTTCGCGACGAACTGGCCCGCCTCGACTTCCCGGGCGACAGCCAGAAAAGCCCGAGGTAAGTCGATGATCGCCGAACCGTACACCCGCTCAGGCGCTAGCGCGCTCTGATCGGCGTTGGCCCCGAAGACAAACACCCCGGGGTGTTCTTTGGCCGCTTGAAAAATCCCCTTGCCGGCCTCATCCGCGTTATGGTGAAAGAGATCCACCCCGACTTGAATCATGGCCAAAGCAGCTTCCCGTCCGGCCGCCGCGTCGTCGAAAGTGTTGAGGTAGGCCACCCGATTTTCGACCGCCGGATTCATCCGTTGCGCCCCCGCCACCCACCCGAGATATCCCCGTTTGATCGGCGGGAGCTCGATTCCGCCGATAAACCCAATCTTGCCGCTCTTGGTCAGGGCGCCGGCCATCATCCCGGCGAGAAACGTCCCTTCTTCGATCCGAAACACCAGCGGTGATACGTTGCCCTTGGCCCGCTCGCCTGAGGTGACGACGAACACCGTCTTCGGGTACTCCGCACTGACCCGCTCCGCCGGCTGCTGAAACTCGAACCCATGGCCGAAGACCAAGGTATACCCCTGCGCAGCATAGGCGCGGAGCGCCTCCTCCTGAGCCCCGGGAGTCCGCGCTTCCTGGTGGCTGATCTCGGCGCCTAACGAATCTTTGAGTTGCTGGAGCCCCTGGTAC
Organism: Gemmatimonadota bacterium; assembly: GCA_043769075.1. GTDB lineage: Bacteria > Gemmatimonadota > Gemmatimonadetes > Gemmatimonadales > GWC2-71-9 > SHZU01. Next base: position 758 of record JAYVJS010000386.1, read on the forward strand.
GCCCCCGCGTTCCAGGCAGCATCCGCGATCGAACCCGGCGTGATCAGGGCCACCCGCAGGCCCGCCGGCGAGGGAACCGCCTTCCCGCAGGCCGAAACGAGGACGGCCAGTGTCAGGGCGGCGATCACCCTATTCATGAGCCGGAGCCTCCGTCTGCGACTCCATCCGAATGCCGCCGTTGAGTTGGCCGCCCTCCTGGATCAAGAGCCGAGGGGTCACGATGTCCCCGTTGACTTGGGCCGTGGCTTGAACTTCCACGCGTTCGATCGCGGTCACGGTTCCATGGACCTCACCCCCGAGGACGGCCTCCCGGGTGTCCAGGTTCCCTTCAATCACCCCGCCGGGCGAAAGGAGGATTTGCTGGGCGGCGATCACGTTGCCCGCGACCCGACCTTCGATTCGAACGACGCCCTCGGCTCGAAGGTCCCCCGTCACCACCATGTCCGGGGCGATGATGGAAATGGCGTTCGGATCCGAGCGGCGGCGAGCCGCCGGACCATTGGACGCGGGAGGAGTTGAGAAGATGCCCATAGCTATCGGTTCTCCCGGATCAATGTCAGCGGATCGATCGAGACCCCGTTGTGCCGAATTTCGAAATGCAGGTGCGGCGCGGATGACCGGCCGGTGTTGCCACTGCGCCCCACTACCTCACCAGCCAGTACCCGGGTCCCCTGTACGGCGGTAACCCGGGACAGGTGACCGTACATCGACTGATACCCATTCGGATGCTGAATCAAGACGAAGAGCCCGTACTCACGCTCAGTGCCGGTCTCGAGCACCGTGCCCCCGCCGGTCGCACGAACCAAGCTACCGACCGACACCGCCACGTCGAGGCCAGGGTGCGCCTCGTCGGTGGAGTCGGCCGTTTGACCCCGAGTCACGAAGCCAGCGACATCCAACGGCCAATGCCGCGGGACTGAGGCATCCGTTTCATACCGCGGCCGCTCACTCGCCGGCCGGACCACGACGTCTGGCGCCATCACAAGATTCGAAGCGAGTCGCATCGGCAAAGGAGCGACGTCAGCACCAACCATCCGTCGCAATTTGCCGTAGTTCGCTTCCACCCGATCGAGGGCCGTTGCCAGTTCGCGGACCCGCTCGTTGTCGACTCGCAGACGGGCGAGGTCGTGTTCCAAGCCCGGCACCCGGAGCGCCTGTCGGGCAATCGGCCCATAGAAGGCGATCCCCAACACCGCGAGGATGCCGACCGCGACCCCCGCCACGAGCGCAAGCCGCACCAGCCACATCGGAAATCGATAGCTCGCCGACACCATAGCATCGTCGCGTAGGACCGTGACGGTCACCCCGCGTCGCCGACCGATCATCCGTTGAACGGCTCCCCAAGCACGGTCTCGAGCACCCGCGCGAGGTCATCGTTGGAGTAGTAGCTGATTGTCACAAACCCCCGGCCCCGGCGGCGCGCCGTCACCCGCACGTCGGTCTGAAGACGTTGGCGCAGCGCGTCCTCGACCCGCCGGACCTCCGGGCTCTGAATCTTCTCACCGGACTTGACGGCCTTCTTCCCCCGCCCTGGCACCTCGCCCCGCACTCGAGCTTCGAGATCTCGGACCGACCAACCATGCTCGACCGCCGCAAACGCCATCTTGCTGAGGTGCCGCTCGTCCGTCAATCCGAGCAGGGCTCGGGCGTGCCCCTCGCTCAACGAACGCTTCTGGATCAAAGCCTGAATCTCGGCCGGCAATTTGAGGAGACGAAGGGTGTTGGCAATCGTCGCACGATCCTTCCCAACCAGCCGCGCCACCTCGGATTGCGCCAGCCCAAACTCCTTGACCAGCCGCTCGTACCCAACCGCCTCATCGAGCGACGAAAGGTCGTCTCGCTGAAGATTCTCGATCAAGGCCAACGTCAGCATCGCCTGATCGTCGACCTCCTTGAGAACGGCAGGGATCTTCTGCCAACCCAGTTGTCGGACCGCTCGCCACCGACGCTCGCCGGCAATCAGTTCGTACCGACCCGGACCTTTGGCTCGGACAATGATCGGCTGCAGCAACCCCGAGGCGCTAATCGAGTCAACCAGCTCTTTCAGTGCCTCCGGTTCGAATTCTCGCCGAGGCTGGTACGGGTTCGAGTCGATCGCCGCCACCGCAATCTCTCGAAGGGCGCCTTGGGCGACCGCCTGTTCTTTCGAAATCGGCCCCAACAGAGACTCAAGCCCTCTGCCTAACCGTCGCGACTCGCTCATCGGTCCTCCGCTGGAACCACGGGACTGGCCTGATCCGATCGTTTCATCAATTCTTGGGCAACGGCGATATAGCTCTTCGCGCCGACCGATTGAACGTCATACATCAGGATCGGCTTACCGAAACTCGGCGCTTCAGCCAACCGCACGTTCCGGGGAATGACCGTCCTGAACACTTTGGCGCCGAAATACTCTTTCGCCTCCTCAGCGACCTGCCGGCAGAGGTTAAGGCGGGCGTCGTACATCGTGAGGAGAACGCCGTCGATGGCCAGGTCAGGATTGAAGTTCTGCTGCACCACCCGGACGGTGCTCAGGAGCTGCGAAATACCCTCGAGGGCGTAGTACTCGCACTGGATCGGAATCAGGACTCCGTGGGCCGCCGTCAGGACATTGAGGGTAATGAGCCCGAGCGATGGAGGGCAGTCTATGAGTATGAAGTCATACGACTTACTGACACTTTGCAGCGCATCGCGAAGTCGGGTTTCTCGATTTGGCAACGACACCAACTCGATCTCGGCCCCAACCAGATCCTGGGTCGAGGGGAGGGTGGCGAGGAACGGAAGATCCGCGTCGGCTATCGCCCCATCAGCCGGCGACCGGCCCTCGACGAGAACATCATAGAGGGAAACCCGGTCGGTGCCCTTCGGAATCCCAACTCCGCTGGATGCGTTGGCCTGTGGATCGGCATCCACCAGTAGCGTCCTCCGCTCCGCAATGGCGAGGGACGCAGCGAGGTTGACCGCGGTGGTGGTCTTCCCGACGCCGCCTTTTTGGTTCGCGATCGCGATAATTCTTGCCATCAGACAATCACAGTTAAGATGTTTATCTACAACAGGTTACGCACAGGCAACTACGATCGCGGGGTGGAGGCTTGCCCTCGACAATTATACCTGCGATCGGGGTTTCTGCAAACACTTCGTTCTGTTTCACGTGAAACACATCGCTGGCTGGAAGACTGAGGGGGGCAACGAGGAGCCGCGTCCGGAGAGTGCTTTGGTTCGCGCCGGTGTTTCACGTGAAACACCGGGGGCGACTACTTGGGGAGTCTGGTCAGCTCCATGACCAGGGATTGGATGTCACTCGGTGAGATCCCAGGGATTCTTGACGCCTGTCCCAACGTCGCCGGACGCTGGCGGGTTAGCTTCTCCCGAGCCTCAAACGAGATCGACTTGAAGAGCATGAACGAATCGACCCGGTCAATGGCAAAGGCCTCCATTTCGTCGAGCTTCTTCGCCATCGCCTGTTCGCGACTCAGGTACCCGGAGTACTTGATCTCGATCTCCGCCCACTCAGATAGATCGGGACTACAATCAAGTCCGGCCGCCTCCAGCAGGACCGGCAGCGACACACCGGGGCGCTTGACCAGCTCAGCGATGCGGACCGGTTCGGAGATCCCAGCGACGCCGGCCTCGTCAAGAATCGGGTTCGCCAGGTCAGGATGGATCGCGACCGCATCGGCCTGCTCCATTACCTTCTGCTCCCCCGCAAACCGTTCGGATGCGACGCGCTGTTCGTCCGCCGTGTAGAGACCAGCCCGATCACCGATCTCATACAACCGTCGCAGAGCATTGTCTTGACGAAGCATCAAACGGAACTCTGATCGCGAGGTAAAGAGCCGATATGGCTCGTCAACCCCCTTGGTCACAAGATCGTCCACCAACACGCCGATAAAGCCGTCCTGTCGCCCCAACACGATCGGGTCCCGGCCCAGCACCGACGCCGCGGCGTTGAGACCGGCTACCACCCCCTGGCCAGCCGCCTCCTCGTACCCCGTCGTTCCGTTGATCTGGCCCGCGAAATACAGCCCGTCAATCGTCTTGAGCCTGAGCGTCCGGTCCAATTGGATCGGCGGGTAATAGTCGTACTCAATCGCATACCCAGGCCTGGTCATCTCGATCCGCTCCAGGCCGGGAACCGAACGGAGATACTCAAGTTGAATCTCGGGCGGCAATGAAGTCGACAACCCGTTCACGTACATCTCCGGCGTATCGAGCCCCTCGGGCTCCAAAAAAACTTGGTGCCGAGGCGCGTCGGGGAAACGAACGATCTTGTCCTCGATCGAGGGGCAGTACCGAGGCCCTCGACCACTAATCGCCCCGCCGTACAAAGCGGATTCCTGGAGGTGGGTCGTGATGATGTCTCGAAGCCGCTCGCCGGTATGAGTCAGATAGCAGGGAAGTTGCCGGGGATGCTCATGCCGAACAAAACTAGAGAACCAATAGCCTGCTCCCTCCCCGTCTTGCCGATCCAGCCGGGCAAGATCCACGGTCCGTCCGTCCACTCTCGGCGGCGTTCCAGTCTTGAAACGTTCTACTGTAACTCCAAGTGACTCAACGTCTTGCGCGATTTCAACTGCCGGAGCCTCGCCCGCCCGACCTGCCGGGACCTGACTTTCCAGCCCCATGTGAATCCGGCCCCGAAGAAACGTCCCAGCAGTCAACACTACCGACCGGGCTCGATAACGCCGGCGGTCCGTGGTCGTTAGCCCGGTCACCCGCCCCGACTCGATCACGAACCGAGCAACCGTACCCTGGGAAAAATGAACGTTAGGCAGGCGCTCCAGCTCGGTCCGAACCGCCCGGCGATAGAGCCCGCGGTCACACTGTGCCCGCGGCGACCACACAGCCGGTCCTTTCGAACGGTTGAGCATCCGAAACTGGATCCGGGCTCGATCGGTCGCTCGGCCCATGATCCCCCCTAGAGCGTCGACCTCCCGGACCACGGTGCCCTTGGCAATCCCGCCAATCGCGGGATTGCATGACATCTGGCCGATCGTTTCGAGATTCTGGGTCAGCAGAAGGGTGCGGGCACCCATGCGGGAGGCCGCGGCCGCCGCCTCAGCCCCAGCGTGGCCGCCGCCCACAACAATGACGTCGTACTCCATAGCGGGAAACTACCGCCCTCACCGAAAAACAACAGGGCGGAGGAGCCGTTCCACCGCCCCAAGGTCGACCTAGCTGGCCCGGACCCATCGAAGGAGGTCCCGGAACGACGCCTTCTTACCATACGACAAGATCCCGACTCGGTAGATCCGAGCCGCCACCCACACGATGAGCAACAGGCCCGCCAAGGTCGAGCCGATCGACAGCAGGAGTTCCCCAAGTGGAATCGGCGCAATCGAGTAGCGGACCGGGACCACGAACGGCGCCAAGGGCGGCACCAAACTCAGCACTTTCGCCAAGGTGCCATTCGGTTCGTTCAGCAAGGCAAACATGCTCATCAACCCGGTAATGATGAACAGCATCACCGGCATTTGGGCCTGCTGGGTCTCCTGGATCGTCGTACACATCGCACCGATCGCGGCGTAGGCCGCCGAGTACAACAGGAAACCCAACCCGAAGAAGATCAGGAACACCACCAGGAGGTCCAGGTTCATCGCGGGCAACTGAAACGGCATTCCGCCGCCGGCCGCGGGGGCCGCTCCCAAAGCCTTCATGATTTGCGGTTGGTAGTCCCGCAGCAGCTTCGCGGCGGTCGTCCAAACCCCGATTTGCAACATACTCACCGCCCCAACGCCGACCACCTTGCCTAACAGGAGCTGAAACGGTGTCAGGCTCGACACCAAGATCTCCATGATTCGATTCGACTTCTCCTCAATCACCGAGGTCATCACTTGGTTGCCGTATAGAATCAGGGCCATGTAGAGGATGAACCCCATGCCATAGGCCAAAACAAACGTGGCTCCGCCGCTCTCGGTGCTGAGTTTCCCCTCGGCAACCTTGCGGGTTTCCAACCCAAGGGGGCCGACTGCTCCCAGCGCAACCGCAGGGTCAACCCCGGCCCGGGAAAGACGTTCCGTCATCATCACCGGCGTCAAGAGCCGACGGAGATCGTCCATTTCGCCAGGGCTGCCGACATTGACGCCTAGATAGGTCAGTTGTCCCTTCGCGATTCCACTCTCGGACACCATGAAGATCCCATCG
>JAYVJS010000387.1:0-4656 GCA_043769075.1 Gemmatimonadota bacterium
GTCATTGGTCAAGGAGGGTGAGTCTTCGATTAGGGCGAAACCGAGGACATCGACGAAGAACCTGATGGCAGAATCGTAGTCATTGACGACCAGCGTCGCCAAATCGATCCGGCCTCCATTGGACGTCACCTTAGGCCTTTTTCCGGGCCCAGATCTTCGCGATGTATGCGTCGGCGTTAGGCGTGACGCAGGCGGTGTCGCCGTGGTCCACCTCAACCTTGCCGATCCGCTTGTGCGCGGCGAGCGCCGCGGTCCGGAGCTTCGGCGACCGACCGCCGATCGCGATCAGGGTGCTGTTCATGGTGTGACGAACCCGGTTTGGCGCGGACGCGATCGTCTTCTCGATCCGGGCCAGGAGCGTCATACAGTCGGTCTCCGACACCCGATCGCCGCCGCCGGCCAAGACCGCGAGCACGGTCCACCCGCATTGGCCGATGTACTCGCCGTCCGATTTGGTCCAGGCCTCCGCGGTGGCCCGGGCATCGGGGGTCTTCGCCACCACCCGCCCGATGGCGCCGGCGAGCCCGTAGTTGTCCGCCACCTTGGCCCACCCGTCGAGCTGCTTGCGGCTGATGGTTTCCGGATCGGCGATCATGGTCGCCAAGATCCGGGCTTCGTGGTTGCCGGTGGACCAGAGCTTGTCGGCCAAGGGCTGGTCGAGCTTGATCGTTTTCGCCAGCTTGCCGAGGACCGCAAAGCTGGTACCGAACATCGGACCGGCAACGCCATGACGCGCGTAGGTCTTGCGAGTCGCCGCCGAGCCGGCCTTCTCCAACTGCGCCATCACGTCAGTGGTCCTCATCGGCGGACGCCCATCCGCTTCCCGAGGATCGAGGGCGCCTGGTGCTCGAAAGGATCGAGCTCGACAGCTCGATCTGGAAAGAGGAGGATGACGGTTGATCCGTAGTTGAACCGAGCCATCTCGGCAAACCGCTCCAATCGAATGTTCCGGCCCCGGAAGTCAATGCGCTTTGGGGTATCGGCGTACTCGGGAATGTTGACGCCGTTCCAGACCGTTTCCACTCCGGACACCAGCATGGCGCCCACCATCACCGAGCACATCGGCCCGAAGTCGGTGTCGAAATGGCACACCAAGCGCTCGTTCCTGGCAAAGAGCCGCGGCACATCGGTCACCGTCCCCGGCGACACGCTGAACAGACGTCCGGGGACGTGAAGGGTCTCGATCAGAGTGCCGGTCCACGGCATGTGAACCCGATGATAGTCGCGGGGCGACAAATAGATGTTCATGAAGGACCCGTTCTGATAGGGCGATGCCAATCCGGCATCCCCGAGCAGTTCGGCCGCGGTGTAGTCGTGGCCTTTGGCCTGGAAAATTCGTCCGCCGTCGATCCGGCCGCACTGGCTGACCTTTCCGTCCGCCGGCATCACGAGGGCGTTCGGATCCGGGTCCGGTAGCCGGGCGCCGGGTTTGAGGGCCCGGGTAAAGAAGGCGTTGAAACTGGGGTAGTTCTCGGGGTTCGGGTCGGCTGCTTCGCTCAGGTTGACGTCGAAGTTGGCCAGCACCGCGCGGATGACCCGGCGCTTGATCCAGGGCGTTTCCGATCTAGCTATTCGACACGCAAGGCGCGACAGGGCTCGATGGGGCAGCAGGTGCTGCACCAGTGACGCCAATGCCATCATTCAGCAAACCCCTCGCCGGCGGTTTCGTCCATCCCACGCTCGATTCGCATCAGCCGGAAATCTAATCTCAGGCCCGGCCGCCCAGCCCGACGTCGACACGGTGCCGACGGCGGGATAGGTTTCCCTGACCTCAACTCCCCGAAAACGACGGGTGCCCTGATGCGATTCACCTTCGCCCTGACCGTCCTGGCGGCGTGGCCGGTGTCGGCCCAAGCGCCGAACCCTAACGGTCCGATTCCGCCGCCCGCCGCCAAATTCAAGGTCACAGTACAACGGGATGTGATGGTTGCGATGCGGGACGGCGTCCGGTTGGCCACCGACATCTACCGCCCCGAGGGCACCGACGGCCGCCTCCCGGTAATCTTGATGAGGACACCGTACAACAAAGCCACCTACGGCGGCGCCACCCAGCCGGCCGCCTTCTTTGCCGGCCAGGGGTACGCGGTGGTGACCCAAGACGTCCGGGGGCAATACGGCTCCGAGGGCTTTTACCGGGTCCAGCTAGCCGACGCCCGCGACGGCTACGATGCGATCGATTGGATCGTCAGGCAACCCTGGGCCACGGGCACCGTCGGCACCTATGGCTGCTCCTACCTGGGTGAGGTCCAGTACCTCCTCTCGGCTCACCGGCACCCTGCCCTCAAGGCCATGATTCCTCAGGCGGCCAGCGGGGCCACGGGCTCGGCCGGCGACTATTACACCAACTTCGGCACCTACGACGGTGGTGCGCTGACCCTGAGTTCGATCTTCGGGTGGTTCGGCTATGCGGGTCACCGAACCAAAGCGCCGGCCAGCACCACCGTCGGAGTCACGAACGTGCCGAAGATCGACTTTGCCGCGATGCTCAGAACCCTGCCAACGGCCACCTTGGCCGAGCGAGCGGGGTTTGCACCGAGTGACTTCAAGGACTTCGTGACCCACCCGCCGGCCGACCCGTACTGGGCCCCGATCGGGTATCTCAAGGACACCGACGAGTTCGACGTTCCGGCCCTTCACGTCAATTCGTGGCTCGATGTCACCCCCGAGCAGACGCTCTATGTTGCCAACCTGATGCGGACCAATGCGGCCTCAGCCCGCGGGCGGGACAACCAGTTCGTGATCATGTCACCGACGACCCATTGCGGCAGCGAGCGGGCCGGCAATCCGACCAAAGTGGGCGACCGGGAGTTCGGCGATAGCCGGCAACCGTATTTCCAGATCTATCTCGATTGGTTCGATCACTGGCTCAAAGGCACTGACAACGGCGTTACCAAACGGCCGAAGTTCCAGTACTACGTGATGGGCGAAAACCGATGGCGAGAAGCGCCGTCGTGGCCGATACCGACGATGAAGCCGGTGCACTACTACCTGACGGCCGCGCGGAGCCTGGAGCCGCGCCCACCGGCCCGAGGCAGCCAAACCTTCGTCTACGACCCCGCCGATCCTCTACCCTCGCGCGGTGGCACCATTTGTTGCACCGGCAACCCCGCCGACCAGCCCGGGATCTTCGACCAAACCGACCTCGAGACCAGGCCGGATCTCTTGGTCTACTCGACGCCGGTGCTCACCAAGCCGGTTACGATAGCGGGAACAGTCAGCGCGACGATTTACCTCGCGTCAGACGCGAAGGACACCGACTTGGTGGCCAAGCTCATCGACGTTGACGATCAGAACCGGTCGTGGAACGTCGTCAGCGGGATCAAGCGGGTGCGATACCGCCATGGGATGGCCAACCCGGCGTTCATGGAGAAGGGCCAGATCTACCCCGTGACGGTGAGCCTCAAGGCCACCGCCTACCGGTTCCTGCCGGGCCACCGAATCCGGCTCTGGATCTCGAGCAGTGACTTCCCGATGTACGATCGGAACCTCAACACCGGCGGGGATAATGTCACCGAGACTTCGTGGGTCAAGGCCACCAACACCGTTCACTACGGGCCAAAGCAGGCCTCAGCGTTGGTGCTTCCCATCCTGCCTGAATGAGTCAGGAGGGCGATTCGCGGCGCGGCTGCCCGGTCATCGACGGTCGCGCCACGATCTGAGCAGCTCCCACGCCGCCCACAGCAACATCGCCGCGCTCAACCCCAGGATGACCCAACTGTGGTGGTATCCGGCCAGGTGCTCGACCAGATTCGATGCCGAAAAGACGATCAGCATGAGAGTGATCCAGAGCGGTGCGTTGCGGCTGTGCCGAACCGGTTCCATTGCATGGCTCCAGGGTTAGACCAGTGAAATCGAAACGGATGGCCGGCCGCGCGGCCGGCGAACGAACCGGGGCCGGCAACGGACCCACCCGGCGGATCCTATTTCGCACTATGGGCCCAGCGGACGCACCTGCCGTCGCGGCTCTCCACGCGACGAGTTGGCGGGAGAACTACCACGACGTGCTCTCGGCGGCATACCTCGCTGGCGACGTCGAATCGGAGCGAGCCGCCGCGTGGCGGGCCCGCCTCACGGGGGCGACCGACCGGGAGTTCGGAATCGTGGCCGAAATCGACGAAGCCTTGGTCGGTTTTGCCTACGTCATCAATGATAGCGCCGGTACCGAATTCGGGAACCTGCTCGACAACCTCCACGTCGAATCGAAGGCCCAGGGGCGTGGTCTTGGCCGGGAAATGCTTCGCCGAGTGGCCGAGACGCTTGACTCGAAGGGTTGGGCCCCGAAGCTGTGGTTGTGGGTCTATGCGAGCAACGCGGGGGCTCGCCGGTTCTACGAGCGATACGGGGCCGAGGAATGCGGCCAGACGCTACTGGAGTCGGCGGACGGAGGCCGGGTGCTCTCTTGTCGATACGTTTGGCGGAACACGATCGGGCTCACGGTCTTCGACGCACCGGGCAGCTGAGCCACCGGTCAGATAGGGGCCCTGGCGGGCTAACCCACCGCCTCCCGACGCATCAGCTCCCAAAGCGCCTCCAATTGGCCCCGTTCGGTGTGGAGGCCACTGATCGAAACCCGGACCACCCACCGGCCGGCCAGCAAGGCGGGGGTCAGGTATGCCTGGCCCGATCGATTGATCCGGGCGGCCCACTCCTGGGTGT
>JAYVJS010000388.1:0-10496 GCA_043769075.1 Gemmatimonadota bacterium
GGGTCCCGGGGCCGTGGTCGCCGGCCTTGGCGAGCCCGTCGGGGTTCCCGCTGATCGGATCCGCGAAGAGCCGGGCGATGTTGATGACCTTGGCGTTCTGTGGCGCCGCGAGCGGGACCTGGATTACCTCGGTCTGGAAGAGCGAGGTGTTGGGATCCTCCTGCGCCGATTTGCCGCTACATCCCGCGAGCTCAGTGGGCGAACGGACGTTGCTGGTCCCCGACACGTAGACGTACAGGTTCTCCTTGTCGTTCGGGTCGGTCACCAGGGTGTGGGTGTGTGACCCGCGGCAGGTCTGCACCGCGGCGATCTGTTTGGGGTGATCGATGTCGCTGATATCGAAGATTCGGACCCCGCGGAACCGCTCGACGACCACCGAGTCCGCCATGGTTTTGTCGCCCGCCGTCCCGCAGTCGATTCGCCCGTTCGGCATCTCGACGGAGATGAAGAGCAGGTTACCCCACACTGACGGGTCGCCCTGCCCGCCGGGACACGGATAGGCCAGCCGCATGGTCGGGTTGGTCGGGTCGGCGATGTCCCAGACCTGAAAGCCGTAGAAGTTGCCCTGAAAGACGAAGTTCCCCCGGAACGCGAGGTCGGAGTTCATGTAGAGGAAGTTGCCCGGGCCGGCCGAGTCTTCGAGGGCAGCGGGTTTCTTGGCGGCCGCCACCAGTTCGAGACCCCGCACCGCGGTCCCGGCGTCATGGAGGCCCGGCTTCAAGCCGACCCGGGGATCCTTCGACGTGGGCTTCTTCTGGGCGCCGAGCCGATGGGTCTTCGGCGTATCCTGGGCCGACACCGACGGAAGAGCCTGCGCCGCCAAGATTCCAACGCCGAGGGCCAGCACGACCTGACGAGCTATCGCATTCATGGAACGTTTCACCTTGGTTGGGGATTGTTACGGTTGAGCAGAACGCGCATTCGGGCGATTTCGGCGCGTTGGTCGGCCTCGATGTCGGAGGCGATCTGGTACAATTGGATGTCTTTGAGGGCGCCCGTGGTGGAGTAGAGGGCGGTCACCATGGTAATCGCCCCTTCGTGGTGCTGGATCATTCCCTTGAGGAAGAGTCGCTCGAACTCGGGGCCGGTCGCGGCGGTCAGTTGGGCCATCTGGTCCGGGGTCAGCATCCCGGGCATCAGGGCCCCGTGGCTGTGGTGCTCCGGCTCTGCCGCCGGGTCAGGCGCCTCGGCCCCGCGTTCGAGGAGCCACCGGCGCATCAGTTTGATCTCGTCTCGCTGGGAGACCGTGATTCGCTCCGCCAGGCTGTTGAGGGGACCGTTCTTGGTCCGGCTGGGCAGCAGCGCACTCATGGTGATGGCTTGAGCATGGTGCCCGATCATGCCCTGCAGGAACTCGGCGTCGGCCTTGGCGTATCGGGGTGCCGTTTGGGCGGAAACAGCCTGCGGTGAGCCTGCAGTGACCCACGCCACCGCCGCCAGAATCTGTAGGTACCGCCGTTCGAGGGGTTGCATCGTGTCTCGAAAGTTACTGCCGGGTGCCCGCTCTAGCGAAGGGAGCCCGTTTTTGGGCGCCAAGCGCCCGTTCAGAAGCCGGGGAGGTTTTTCTTGAAGGCTTCGAAAACTTCCGGTCGCCACCAATGCCGGCTCTCTTCCATCACGGCCAGAGCCCGATCGATGGGGAACGCGTCGCGGTAACTCCGCCGGGTCGTCAGGGCGTCCCAGACGTCGACGACGCAGATGATCTGAGCGTTCAAAGGGATCGCGTCACCGGCCAGTCGGTCGGGGTAACCGCCGCCGTCGAGTCGCTCATGATGCCACCGGATGATCGGCACAATGTCCCAGGGAAAGTCGATGTCGGCGAGGAGCTCGACGCCCCAGCCGGGGTGATTCTTGATGACCGAGAACTCCTCGTCGGTGAGCTTGCCCGCTTTGTTGAGAATTTCGTGGGGGACTTTGACCTTCCCGAGATCGTGGAGGTAGGCACCGAACTGAATGGCGCGGGCGGCTTGATCGTCGACCTGAAGGGCCTCGGCGACGACCGCGCCGTAGTTGGCGACCCGTTCGCAGTGCAGATAGGTGTAGCTATCGGATGATTCGATCGACTGTCCCCATTCACGAACCACCGATAGGTAGGTGTTCTCGAGGGTCTTGACGTTCCTCTTCACGCTGGTGAGTCCAGGTGCCGCGGCAAGGCGGGTGTACAGGCGGTGGGCCAGGGTGAGATTCCGGACGGCGTCCTGATTCCGGCCCATGTCTTGATAGAGAAGCGCCAGCTCCTCGGCTGCCTCGGCTTCGCTGAGGGCCGATCCGGTCTCCGTGGCCATCCGGACTGCCTGCGACAACCGCGCCTCCGCGAGTGTGGTGCGCCCGCGGCGCCGGTAAATGGTGCCTAACACACGGTAGGCATCGGCCTTGTCCCGTTCCGATCCGAGTTGGTTGAAGATGCCGAGGGCGGTCTCGACCTCGACTTGGGCCTCTTCGGACCGGCCGGTTTCGTCCTGGACTTCGGCCAAGTTGAGAGAGGCGAGTCCTTCGAGCCGGAGATCGCCGAGCCGCTGGGCGATGCCTCGAGCTTTCCTGAGGTTGAATTCAGCCGCGCCGAGGTCGCCGCCGTGCGAGTGCACGAGGCCGAGATTGTGGTACGCGATGGCGGCTCGCTGCTCATCGCCGTTGCCTTCGAACGCGGCGAGCGCTTGATCGTAGTGAGCTCGAGCGTCGCTCCATTCGCCCCGGACGTTGGCGATGATTCCGAGGTTTTGGGCGACCCGGCCGAGGACGCTCGGCTCGCCGGCTCCGAGAACGGCGGCTCGGTTGTAAAGTTCCTTGGCGAGGTCGAATTCGCCCAGCTCGAGGGCGATCCCGGCCTGGACGTTGACGGCTTCCGCTGCTCGGAGGAGGTCGCCGGCGGCCTCCGCAACGGCCCGGCTCCGCTCGGCCAGGGCACGAGCCTCGGGCGACTGGTTGGCGTGGTGCAGCAGGATGGCCAGCCGGCAAAGGGCTTTGGCCAAGGTCGACGGGTCTCTTCGAACTTCCGCCCCCGCGACGGCTTGCCGGTACGCCAGAATGGCCGTGTCAATGGCGCCGTCTGTTTCCAAGGCCCGGGCTCGCTCATACAATGCGGCCGGTGGTTCGTCGATGGCGACGGACCCGACCAGAGAGGCTGGGGACAAGGAAGGCGCCATGGGGGTCATTTCCACTGAGCAACTGGGGTGCCACGGAGGCCCTCGAAATCCTCGTCGCTAAGTCATTGAAATGAAAAGAGATGGCCGGGAGGTCTCCCCCGGCCATCGATCTCAGCGGCCTCGTCCGCCGCGAGATCCCAGATTGCTGGCTCCTTTTGGTTTACCAGGCCACCGCGTACCGGGAGTGGAGGGTCGTGGTGATAGTGTTGACGGTCCGGTTCTCAGGGTCATCAAAAGACTCCTCGTTGCCGACCACATTGTTGCTCTCGTCGACGGCGACGATCCGATGGGTTCCGGTCGGGCTCTTCTCGCAGTTCCTGTAGCTGATCTCGACTTTGATGCCGGCCTCGGCCTGCAATCCCGGCGCGACTTCGATCGTGTTCGAGCGGTCTCCGAGTTGAGTAAGGGAGACCTCGACGTCCTCGCTGAGCGCGCCTTCGGGAATCGTGATTCGGGCGGCCGACGTGCTGACCACACCGCCGGCTTTGCCGATCTTCCGGCTGACCGACTCGCGGGCCACCGGGTCGCAGACGGCGAGTCCATTGAGCGCGCCCTGATCCTTGTCGAGGGTCGGGGCCAACGGCGTATCATTGGGGGCGGCGCATGCCGCAACGAACATCACGACGACGGCAGCCGAAGCTAACAGCCGGCCCAAAGTATTCTGGCGCATGGTGCATCCTCGTCGAGTTGAAAGGTTCTCGGGTTCGACATTGAGTTGGGCAAGTGCGATGCCGGAGCTCGGAAGGCCGGGACTTCTTTGTACTGCAGAATTCTGCAATGCCTGTCTATCTCATTTTAGGGTAATCGGTTAGAGTGTCGGTCGCCGGCTTTTGTCTGTGCTGAATTCGGACAGCTCGCTGCCAAGAAATTCGACGAGAGGGAAGACCTTGGAAGCGGCCCAGGGCCTACACCGTTGAGTGATTGCGTCATCGGTGGAGGCGATTACCCCGAGTTATCGTGCGGTTCCGGCGAGGTAGCGGGTGCCGACCAATGGTCGGATGGTGCGAAGTAGGCGCTTCGGTGCGGTGTGGTCGATGACCCCTTGGAGCGACGCGACTTTGGTCCGATCAAAGTCCTCGAGGTTTTTCAGCAGATCGTCGTGGACTTGGCCGACGAAGCGTCGCGGCGTGTCGAGCAGGAGATCGCCCAGTTGTTCGAACGTACCCGTGGTCCATCGGGTGTAGTCGAAAGACGACTCAAATTCACTGACCCTCGCGACGTCCGATTCGAGAATCACAATCCGGTTTGCCAGGACCTCGTGCAGGTAGGTGATCAGAACGGCCCGTTGGACTTCGTCTGCCGTTGCGACGCGGACGTAACTCTCAACTAAGCTGAGGATTTCGGCGACGGCCGCCGGCGAGCTGGTGATCTTGGCGATGTAGACGAGGTTGAGTTTGACGCCCTCGATGGTTTCCCCGCGTTCGAGGCGAGCACTGAAGACCCGATAGAGCTCTTCTCTCGTGTCGTAGAGTTCGTTGCGGGCGTCGGCGTCGTACTCGGCCAGGATGGCAGCGAGGGCAGGATAGGCCGAGCGGTCGGCGAACGCCAGGAAGCGGGTGAGCGGTGCGGCGGAGATCCCTGCCGGCCCGCAGAGTTTGAAGAACTCCTTGAAGAACTCCCGGACCAGGAGCAATTGGAGGAAGAAGCCGTATCGGCGGATCTTGAGGAAATCGTCGAAGGTCGACCAGTTCGTGCCGACGACGACCTCCTCGTTTACGACCGCCACCACCTCCCGATCGGCGTAGACGCCAAAGGCCCCCTCGGCGAAGCGGAACTTGGTCTTGAGGCCGAACGCCGCGCGCCGCTCTTTGGTGGCGAGATCGATGCCGGCAAACAACTGGAGTGGATAAACGACCACACTGTGGAGGCCGTGTTGGAGCAGGGTTTCAACCCCGTCGCAGAAAGTGTCCGGGGTTTCGTGAGGGAATCCATAAATCATCTCGGATTCGGTTTTGATGTCCCGTTCGTTGGCCCACTGGACGTTGTCGGCCACCTTGGCGAGCGAGATGTTGGTTCGCCGAATGGCCTTCCTGGTCTCGGGGTTGAGCGATTGAAAACTCATCATCAGTTCCGCCCCCCAGGCGATCGGTTTGATTGTTTCCACCACTGTCCGGGAGGCGTCGGTGACGATTTTGGCGGTGTAGTAGTAGACCCGTCGCGGCCAGTTTGCTTCCTGGCTCCGCGCGATCAGGTGGCGAGCGACTTCAATGTCTCGCTCGCCGAGAATGCCCCAGTTCTCGTCGGTGAGGAGGAGGTCGCCGGTCTTGCTCCGGGTCATCACATAGTCGATTTCGGCTTTGACCCGACTCAAGGCGAACCCACGGGGCCGGTTCCAGAGCGCCGTTCCGCTGACGCAGAACTCGCAGCGGTAGGGGCAACCCCGCATGGTTTGGAGAATCGGGGTGAGGCCCTGCTCGAGGAATGGGTCAAGCAACCCGGTCAGGTAGGGCGATGGGATCTCATCGTCGCTGTCGGCCTCGGAGCCCTCAGGCTTGGAGACAACCGGCAGCTGGTAGGGGCCGCGAACCAACGCGCCGGTCTTGTCCTGGTAGGCAACGCCTGGGATTGGAGTGCCGTTTCGGTCGCCACCATTCGCCAGATGGGTGAGCAGGGCGACGATGCCGTTCTCGCCCTCGGAGGGGATGAGGTAGTCGAGCGCGCTCCAGTCTTGAAAGAAGTCGACGAGGGCGCCGTCTTCGTCGTCGACGGACGGCCCCCCCGCGACGAGGACCGTGCCGGGGTGGTGGTTCTTGATCAATTGGCCGATCCGCCGGGACAGATCGATGTTCCAATTGCAGATTCCGAATCCGACGACCTGAGGGGGACGGGCGCGGATCGCGGCCACGAGGAGATTCGGATCGCGGAACATCTCGACTTCGACGTCGGGTAGTTTCCGGTGAATCATGGCGGTCAGGTAGCCGATTCCGAGCGGCACCGTATAGGGCGACGTTTCGCGGTTGGCATCCACGAACGTATGGAATAACTCAGCTAGGTAGATCCGCATGGCCATCGCTTCCTTTGGGCGCCCAGACCGGCGGCGCAGGTGGCTCGGCGACGGAGCAAGGGAGCCCCGGCAAACCCAGCCGATGGGGAAGCAGGTAGTCAAGGCGCGTGCCGTAGGAGCGGCACCTGGCCGATGGTCCTGAAGTGGGAGGTTTGCCCGGGCGGCGTGGCCCCCTCAACCTCAAGCCTGGCGGGGAGATACCCCGACCCTGGGGGTACGGCCGGCCGATCAAAGCCACGGCAGTGCCGGTGGCCGGGAACGGGGCCGCCCCGGCACCAATTGCCGTCCAGCCACCCTATGAGCGCCGACCGACGACATCGAACGCCGAGCGCCGAGTCTTAGTTGGCTCCCGACGCCGAAACCTGGATCACCCGAACACCCTCGCCGCAACTCGAGGCTCCGATGTTGCCGCCGTTTCCGGTGATCGACCACGGCGTGGCCGCGGCCGGCATCGGTGCCCAGGCATCGGTCCACCCTACGACGCCGGCAAAGTCCGGCATCGCGATCACGGCCGTGGTCGATCCGATCGATCCGGGGGTTGCCGTGACCAGGACGATTCGGGGAGCCCCGGACGGCGTGCCCGAGGTTTGGATGTAGCGGAGGGTGGCCGATCGGGTGTACTCGAGCGGAAATCCGAAGGTCGCCTGGAGCCTCTTGTAGTTCCCTGGGAGCACGGTAACGGCCGGGCTCCCCAGCAGGTTGCCTAACGTCACGGTTCGGTTCGTGATGGCGTGGAACGACTCCTGAACCGTCCGGCTGGTGGTCGCGGTGGCGGCGGCGATCCGGATCATGTGATAGTCGTCCGGCCGCTGGAGGGCCGGGGGCACTCCGAAGATCAGGTGGGAGGGGCTGGTCTGGCCGGTCTGGTAGAGCGTCGCCGGATCGCAGCTGGCCCGAGTGAGGTAGGACAAGGTTTCGAGGATCCCTTCGCCGGCCAACCCGCTGATCGTCAGGGTAGCGGGCGCGGGCCGAGTCGAATCGGCGGCAGCAAAGTTGATCGGGGCGACCGTTCCGCCGGTGGGGATATTGAGATCGCGTCGGACGGTGATCCGGTCGGCCGCCGAGGGGATACCGCCGAGTCGGTAGGCCACGAGATCGCGATCGCCGTTCGGCACACCCACGAGGTTGTAGGTCGGGAACAGCGCCGAGGCCATGGCGAACGAACCTCCCAGGTTCAGGAAGACGGCTGGGGAGCCGGTGAGCCCGTTGACGACCCCGCTTACCACCTTGGTGTTGATCGGCAATGACGGACAGAACACGAACGGCGCCGCGCTGATTTCGGCCCGGGTCATGAACTCGACGGTGGTGGTCGAGGGCGAGTTCTGCTGAATCACGTAAGCGAACGTCGCGAGAGGTGAGTTGATGGTGAAACGAAAGACCTTCGCGGTTGGGGTGACCCGGGTCCAGGGGCCATTCCCGTCCCGAAATGCCGCCCAGACGACGTACGGGGTCGGGCACTGGCTGAAGTCGAACACCGCGTTGCCGGAGGCCGTCACAGCTGTGACCAGCACCTGGACGGTGGTGATCTTGTCGGGCTGGCCGGCCGCGGTGCCGCGGATCGTCAGGGTGTAGGTCCCGGAGGCGAGCCCGGCGGCGGCGACGATGGTGAGGGTCGCGGTGGTCCCGGTGGTGGCCGCCGGGTTGAACGAGGCGCTGAGGCCGGCCGGTGCCCCTTCAATCGTGAGGGCCACGCTGGCGGCAAACCCGCCGCTTCGGGCCAGCGTCACCGTGACCTGGCCGTTGCCACCCTGCGGCACCGACACGGGTGAGCCGGTGGCGGTCAGTTCATAGGTCGGCACCGGTGCCGCGGTGATGGTAAGGTCGAGTCCGGTCGTGGCGTCGACCACACCGCTCCCTTTTGCACGGAGGGTGAGTGTGGTTTTCCCCGGGATTGCCGAGGTCGCCGCCGTGAAGGTGATCGTCACGGTCGTCTGGCCTCCTGCGGTCGTTTCATTGGATTGCGGGGCCGTGACGCCGGCGGGCAACCCCTCGACCGACACGGTCACCGCGCCCGTGAAGCCTCCAGCCCGGAGGACCAAAACCGTAATCGCAGCACTGGCCCCCTGCTGAACCGAGGCATTTCCCGTACTCGGTGCGATGGAAATCACCCCCGCCGGCGGCGGCGGTGGCGGATTCGGCGGAGTGGCCCCGCCGCACCCACCGGCAGTCGTCACGAGCAACAGAGCAGCGAGGCGTTGCGAACCGGTCATGAGGAAGCTCCCCTGCTAACGAGTTTTCTCGGCCCCGCCGCCGGCACGCCGAGTGCCAGGCGCCGAGTCCCGAGTGCCGAGCCTGAACTCCTCATATCCCGCTTCGACCGCGGCGACGTTTCGGGATCCCCGGCGCCAGAGCCACCATCCGGCCACGACGAGCGGTGCGGCTAGAAATCGGGTCGTCGGCACGACGAGGCTGAGGAGCCCGGAGCCAAGGAGGCAGGCTCCGGCGATCCTGGTGAATCCTACGGCGGCCAGCAGCTTGGCCCGGGCCGCATGGAGCACATCGGGATCGGTCGACCCCACGGCTTTGAGCGTTCCGATAACCCACTGCCTATCGACTGGCGCCAGAAGACCGGTGGTCGGCATGGGACGGGCTACTTGTTGCCGGCCATCCGGAACATCACGCCCGCGTTCAGGGTCGCGGCCCCGGCGCCGACGTCACCATACAGCGCGATCCCGTTGGCCATGTAGTAACGCAACCCGGCCCGGCCGACGAAGTAGATCCCGCTGCCGTTGGAATAGCCGGTGCCATTGAAGGAGCTGCTCACGACTAGATACCCGAGCCCGGCCCCGACGAAGGGGTCGAACTTGGTATTGTTCACTTTGATGTGATAGTTGGCGGTGGCGCCGATCGGGATGTACTTGAAGTCGTAGCCGGCCGTTCCGATGTTGTTCGAGTAACTGTAGTAGTCCGCGCTCAGCTGAAGGGCCAAGATTCCGTCGCCCAGGTTCGGCAGCCGTTTAATTGCCTTTTCGAACCGGCCACCGAAGGACAGCCCGGCCGACCCGATGCCGCCCAACCCGACCACGGGCCCGATGTCGGTTGACCCCTCTCGGAACCCTCCGCCGGACTTGTTCTGCGCCGCGGCGCCGGTTCCGCTCACCACGGTCAACACCACCGCAACCGCCGCCGCTTGGATCGCCTGTCTCATGATTCCGCCTCGATGTTTGATTGTCGGTTTGCGCTCAGAACTTCACGTCGAAGGTGCCGGCGGTGACCACTTTGTTGCCGGTAGCTGTGGAATTGGGGACCGGGCCGGCCGTGAACTGGAAGGTCCCTTTGGCCCCGGCCGCCGAGATCGAAGTCACCGTCAGGGTGCCGCTTCCAAGGGTGATGGCTGCTTGCCAGACGGCACTGCCGATCGTCACGCTGAAGTTGGCCGTGCCGGTTACTCCGACGGTGTACGTGCCGGGTCCGGGGACCTGGCCGCCAATCCCGATGCCGCGCCCCTGGCTGTCGGTTCCGCCGAGCCCCATGATGCCGTTGGTATAGGTAGCGGCCACGGTGGTGGCGCTGAAACTGCCGCCGTCGATCTGGGCAGTGATCGAGCCGTTGGTGGGCTGGGGAGCGGTTGTTTCGGTCCCGCAGCCCACCAAGGTCAGGGCCAGGGCGCCGACCATTCCTGCGCTTCTAATGCGTTGTCCCCACATATCGCCTCCTTTGACTGGGTTGGGGCCCCCCACTCGACGGAGCCCGGTTGTCGCGCTAGCGTTGACCATCTGGCTGTCACAGGCAGCCTTTCCTATCACCCATTGCGTCACCAGGCCCGGAAAACCGTCATGAGTCATGCGGAACTCGATCGTGAAGCGGTCGATCGGATGTTTAGTCTGGCCTACGAAGAGCTCCGCCGGTTGGCCGGCGCGGTTCGGCGGGGGGAGCCCGGCGTTACCCTGAGCCCGACGGCCCTGGTCAACGAGGCGTGGCTCAAGCTGGCGGGGTCGCCGCCGTCGGAAATCCACTCGGCCGTCCATTTCAAGCGGGTGGCGGCCCGGGCGATGCGTCAGGTCTTGATCGAGGCGGCCCGTCGCCGCACCGCCGAGAAACGGGGTGGTGCTGACGTTGCCCTGGTGACCTTCGACGACTCGCTGGGGCTTGGGCCGACCTCCGGCGAAGACCTCCTTGAGCTCGATTCGGCCCTCGAGGCCCTCGCCCGGCTGAGTCCCCGTCAGGCGGCGCTGGTCGAGTACCGGTTCTTTGGTGGTTTCGTGATTCCGGAGTGCGCTCTGATGCTCGAGGTGTCCGAGGCGACCTTGACCCGCGATTGGCGGTCGGCGCGGGCCTGGCTTGCCGTCGAGCTCGCCCGGACTCGGAAATCGTGATGACGCCGGAGCGCTGGGAGCGGGTCCAAGAGC
>JAYVJS010000389.1:0-6917 GCA_043769075.1 Gemmatimonadota bacterium
AAGACGGCGATCTCCTCACCCCGGGCGGCCGCGATGGTGGTTGCCTCCGCGGCGCTGCCGGCGGCCACCACTCGATACCCGAAAAACTCGAGCCCGCGCCGAGCGACCTCGAGCACGTCGGGGTCGTCATCGACCAGGAGGATCGTTTCGGATCCCCGGCGCGGGGCAGTCGGGTCAGCCGAATCCGAACCGGCCGCCCCGGGTTGATCGCGAAGGGCTTGGAAGTGCACTTCCACCGAGGTGCCGCTGTTGGGCTGGCTCCGAACCCAGAGGAGTCCGCCGGTTTCGCGGACGATTTCCTGGACGGTGGCCAAGCCCAGGCCGCGGGGGCCTTGGGAGCCTTTGGTGGTGAAGAACGGCTGGAACAATTGGGCTTTGGTCTCGGCGTCCATTCCGATCCCGGTGTCGCTCACGGTAAGGACCACGAACTCGCCTAACCGCTCGTCGAGATCGCCGTCGTCGAGTCGTTCATCGGGTCGGACTGGGTGGCTCGCGATGGTCAGGGTGCCGCCGTCGGGCATGGCGTCGCGCGCATTGACCACCAAGTTGATCAGAATGTGCTGGAGTTCGACCCGGTCGGCGTAAACCGGCGGAAGGTTCTCCGAGAGCTCGAGGTTGAGGAACAGCTCGGGCCCGAGGAGTGCCTCCAGGAGGCTGTGCCAGTGGGTGATGACGGCGTTGAGGTCGAGTGGTCCGCGGATGGTCGGTCGCCGGCGGGAGAATTCGAGCAACTCCTGGAATAACGAACCGGCCCGTCGGGCCGCCCGCTCGATCGTGGGGAGGTCCGTCGGGCCGTTGGCCAAGGTCGTGAACCCGGCGATGACTTGAACCGCGTTGTTGATTTCGTGGGAAATCCCATCGGCGAGTTGAGTGACCGCGTCGAGCCGCTGGGAATGCCAGAGGTGATGTTCGAGTTGCTTCCGGTGTCGGAGATCGAGGGCCGAGACGACGAAAAGGGCCTCCGGGCCGCCCTCGACCGGGATGACCGAGAGATCGACGGGGATCGTGCCGCCGCTGGCGGTGTGGCAGGAGGCCTCGCCCCGGAACGGCTGGCCCTGGTGAAGGGCACTCCGGAGCCGTCCAACGACGAGAGGCTCGTCGAGGATTGTGATGAGTTGGTCGACGCCCTTGCCCTCGAGGTCGGAAAGCGGCACGCCGACTAGGTCGGCAAACGCCTGATTGGCAAACCGAATCCGGTCTCGATCGGTCACGAGAAGAGGCTCGGTCGCGAACTGAGCGGCCAATTGGGATGGGCGGTTCGTCTCTCGGTTCATCGGCCCGGGTTTGCGCTGGTGCTGAAGGATAGAGGTGCCAGAACCGGTTGGCCAGCGTCTCGGTACCTCCCTTATCTTGAGTGTATGGCATTTATCGATTCGCGGCACCAGCGCGCCGCCATGGTGCTCGGCCTCCTAACGGTGGGTTTGGCGATCGCCTTGGCTCCCTATGCCACGGGCTTGATCGCCGTTCCGGTGTTGTTTGTCATCTTGGAACCGGCGCACCGATGGCTCACCCGTTGGCTCAGCCCGGCTCAGGCCGGCGGGATCGTCGTTGTCCTGACGATCCTGCTGATCGTGCTCCCCGGTATCACGCTGCTCAGTCTGATTGTAGGGCAAGCGCAAGATATGGCAGGGAAGGTGATGGCAGGCCCCATTCTTGACCGGATTCGAGTCCTCCAAGTCGGCCCGTTCAACGTCGGTGCCGAAATGGTTAAGCTGGGGCAGACCGTGGTGGGTTGGCTCGGGAGTAACGCCTTCTCGTTGCTTGGCACCGTCACCAGACTAGTGCTCAATATCCTGCTAGCCTTGTTCGGGTTGTACTACCTGCTGCTTCAGCCAGGGGCGGTATGGCAAGCCGTCCGGCCCTACATCCCGTTTTCGCCGGCAAACACCGACCTGCTTCGGGAACGATTCCGAGCCGTGGCCGTGTCGACGGTCGCCGGGACGGGGCTGACCGCCGGGGCCCAGGGGATTGCCACCGCCCTTGGGTTCCTCATGACGGGGATTCCAGATCCGCTGTTTTGGGGCGTCGTGACGGTCGTGTTCGCGATCCTTCCGGTCGTCGGAAGCGGGATGATTTGGGGTCCTGCGGTGTTGGTACTCCTCTTTGACGGCCGGGTTGGGGCGGCGGGTTTCCTGGCCGTGTGGAGCGTGATCACGACCGGGTTGATCGACTACGGGTTCAGGCCGCTCATCTTCAACCGGTTTGCCCAAGTTCATCCGCTCATTACTCTGATCGGCGCCGTGGCCGGGGTGAGCTACTTCGGTTTGTTAGGCCTTTTGGTTGGCCCGTTGGCCCTGTCGTACTTCTTTGAGATCCTCCAGATGTACCGCGACGAATTCGTCAAGCCGGGCACCGCGAGTGGATTCACCGAGGAAATCTCGACGACACCGATGCCGCCGGTTCCGTGAAGCCGGCACCGAACCGCTCCCTGGTTTTTTGGGCCTTCGCCGCGATCTATCTCATCTGGGGTTCGACCTACCTCGGGATTCAGATCGCGATCGAGACGATGCCGCCCTTTCTCTTGGCGGCCGCCCGGTTTCTGCTGGCCGGGGTGATGCTGGTGGCTTGGGCGCGATTTCAAGGCGAGGCGCTTCCGGACTGGGCGTCGTGGCGGACCGCCGCCATTCTGGGGGCACTATTCTTTGTGTTAGGCAACGGCCTGGTGGTGTGGGCTGAACAGCATGTCCCGTCCGGCCGGACCGCGCTGCTGGCGTCGACTTCGCCAATCTGGACCGTCATTCTCGAGAGCGCCCTCGACCGGTGGCGCCGGCCGCCGGTCCGGGTGCTGGCTGGGATCGCGCTCGGGATGATCGGCCTCGTGCTCCTGGCATCGCCGAACGTGGGCGAAGCGAGTGGGGCGGTTTCGGTTTCGGGCATTCTCGCCCTCCTCGGCGCCTCGGTGGCCTGGGCCGCGGGGTCGGTGTTCGCCCATCGGCATCACTTGCCGGCCAGTCCGGCCATGGCCACCGGCATGAAGATGCTCGGCGGCGGGGCCCAGCTCGCCGTGGTCGCGCTGGTGGCCGGGGAAACCCGGACCTTCTCGCTCGGCCAGGTGTCGGCGGGGTCATGGGCGGCGTTCGTCTATCTGGTGATCTTTGGCAGCATCATCGGGTTTACGGCTTTTGCGTATCTGCTCCGCGTCACGACTCCGCAAATGGTCGGCACCTCCTCTTACGTCAACCCGTTGGTCGCGGTGTTCCTGGGCTGGAGTCTGGCGAGCGAGGTCGTGACCGCTAAAATGCTCCTCGGCGCGTTGATTAGCCTTGGCGGTGTGGTACTGATTCGGCTCCCGGTTCGTCGGATACCCGAGCCATCGGAAGACGAGGTCGGTACCCTCGAGACTGGTGAGTTCCCGGTGCCGCGGCGGGTCGAATAGCCCGCGAGCGGCCCTCCGGATCACCAAGCAAAACGGCCGCCCTTCCGAGGGCGGCCGTTTTGGGTGTTTACGCCGGTCGAATCACTCGCCCGGACGACCGACTTTGCTGGCGCCTTTCGGGCCGGTTTCAGCACAGGTGGCCGCTGGTTCCGCGGCGGCCGTTTCGATCTGATTGAGTTCGACCCGGCGGTTCTGACTCATGCCGTCCTCAGTGCTGTTGTCCGCGCTGGGCTTGCACTCGCCGAAGGCTCGGACCGTGGTGCGGCTCTTGTCGATTCCGCGCTTGACCAACTCGCGCTGAATGAACTCGCCTCGCTTCTGCGACAGCCAGGCATTGTACTTGACGCTGTTCCGCCAATCGGTGTGGCCGTCGATGTACACTCGGATCGACTGATCGGTCTTCATGTTTTCCGCCACCTGATCGAGCGACATCCGATCGACGCCGGCGGCCTCGTTGTACTTGTTGGTGCCGAACATGGCCCGGAGTACGACCGAGAGCCCGCGGACGGTGGCCGTGGCCTTGTCCGAGGAACCGGAACAGGTTGCGGTAACCGTGTAGTCGCCGCTTCGGCTCCAGCTGTAGGTCCAGCCCGAACCGGTCGGGTTGCCGTCGGCGGCGACGGTGCACTCGTCGGCCTTCATCGCCCGGCTGTTGCCGTCCGACCAATATCCGGTGATCCCGTAGGTCGCCGATTCCCCAAGCTTCAGGGTTGAGCTCTTCGGGCCAATCTCGATCCGGGACAATCGTGGCGGCGGGGGCGGCGGCGGCGGCGCGGTGACCGTGACGGTCGAGGTATCCGCGTACTTTCCGTTCAAGGTCGACGCAATGACCCGGTAGGTCCCGGCGGTGTTGGAACTGAAGGTGCCGTTTGGACCGATCGTCCCGCCCGGCATCACCGCATAGGTTACCTGCGGGGTGGTTGAGGACCCGTCACAGAGCCGCCCGGACACGTTGAAGTTGACCGACTGGCCGGTCTGGACACTGGCCGTGTTCGGCGTCAGGTCAATCCCTTCGAGCCGCTTGGTGCACTTGGAATTCGGGAAGATCGAGAGGCCAAGCTGGGCGCCCAAATGGGTGTTCTTGGACGGATCGCCCACCGCAGCCTCCGGCCCTTGCGCTTGGACTGCCGTGCTCCCGTTTCTTGGGCTTGGGATGAAGTCCAGCGTCCCGTCGCCGCGGAGTGACAGCCAGTTGTTGACCTTGAGGCGAAGTCCAACCAACCCGCCGACCCCGAAGTCATTGCCGAAGATCGTCTTGACCAGGGCGTTGCTCGACTTGCCGTAGTGATTGACCACCGGGCCGGCGCCAATCAGGAAGGTTGCCTTGCTGCCTAACGGTGCGTTGTAGAGGCCCCGGAGGTGGATCGGCCAATACCGGATCGGCGAGCTCCGCTGACCGACGAAATAATCCTTGAGGTCCGTGGCATTGAACGAGGCATCGCCCTCAAGGGAAAACTTCGGCGACAAGAAGTAGCCGACGCGACCGCCGGCGCCGAAGCTGTTCTGGCTCTTTCTGGACGTGCTGAAACTGCCGTCGTACTTGGTGTACCGGCCGAAGCCGCCCAACTCAATGGTGCCCTTTTCCTGCGCCATGGTTGGGAGGGCATTCAACGCCATGGCTCCCATCACCAAGAGGACTCTTCGCATCAGTGATCACTCCATCAGAGGTTTTCGTGGGTCGCTTCGTCATAAGCAGTTGCAGCGTCACAATATAGAAGGGTAATCGTCGGGGGGATAGTCCCGCCCTGGCTTGCCGCCCGGTTTCCTGGTTTATTTGCCAAACCGCCACCCCCCGGACCAACCATGCTGTCGTTCCGCGCCGCTGCCGCCGTTTCCGTCGCCATGGTCGCCCTCGACCCGCCGTCCGCCCTCCGGGTGATCCGGACGACGCCCGGGGCCGAGGCCGCTCCGACCGCGACGATTACGGTCACCTTCGATCGGCCGGTGGCCGGCTCACTTGATCGCTCGGTCGACCCAGCCAAGATCTTCACCATCGTTCCGGCCGTGCTCGGGACCCTCGAGTGGCGGGATCCGGTCACCCTCCGGCTCAGGCCGACTGCCCCGCTGCCCGCCGGTACCAACTACGCCGTAACGGTTAACCCGGCGTTCAAGGCCCTCGATGGGTCGAGGCTGGCCGAGCCGTTCCGATTCGGGTTTCGGGTCGCAGGACCGGCAATCTTAGCCGGTACGCCGGTCGGTCCGGACCAATCGCCCAAATTTGTGGTAGATAACCAGATCTTTACCCTGGTCAGTAGTTCGCCGGTCGATCTGGCCACCTTAGCCAATTTCGTCTACATCGAGCCGGGCGCCACCTGTCACCGCGAGGGCCGGATTCGGCTCGTAGCGACCAATCAACGGGCCATTTCCGATTCGGCACCCTGGCAGCTTCGGGAAGCCGGCGGCTGGGACCGGGACCGGTCGGCCGACGGGCTCCGCCGGATGATTACCCTCCAGTCGGCCGAACGGCTGCCGCTGGCCTGCGCCGCCGATCTCGTCACCCCAACCTTCGTGGATCGGACCGCCCCCGGGCCGGTCCGTCGCTGGGGCTTCTCGACCTATGGTCCCTTTGCGGTTGACACCACGACCTGCGGCGACGGCGATCGGCATTGCCCAGCCGGCCCGATTCGGGTCCGATTCACCACCCCCGTCCGAGGGGCCGAGGTGCTCCGGCACGTCCGAGTGCTGCCCAAAACGACCTTCACGGTAGCTGACTCCAATGAGGTCAGCGAAACCTGGACCCTGTCGGCCGACCTCAAGCCCCGGACCGGCTACCTGATCGAGGTCGACCCCAAACTGACGGACGCCTTCGGGCAGAGCCTAACGGGTAACAGCCGGCGGACCGTGGTCACCACCGGGTTTGCGCCGAGTGTGTCCTACGAAAGCGGGCGGCTGACCGTCGAACGGAATGGTCCCCGGACCCTCCCCATCACCTATGTCAACGTCGACACGTTGGAAGTCATCCAGGCCGCCATTCCGGAATCACTCGAGGCCAAGCTCCTCTCCCGGTCCTGGTACTCTTGGAACGAGGATTGGGCCGGCCTCGAAAAGCGGGCTACTCGACGGAAATTTGCCGTCAACCCGACCCGCGACCGCCACGGGGTCTACGGGATTCCGTTTACCCCGGCGGTCGCCGGCGGCCCGAGCCTCTACGCCATCAAGGTCGTGAGCCGGGCGCTCCCAACCCCGCCGCGGGAGGGCAGCCAGGAGGGACCATCCGACTACCAGCCGATCGCGCTGATTCAAGTCACCGATCTGGGCGTTCACGCCAAAATCGGTCGCGAGGAAGGCGTCATTTGGGTCACCGGGGTCGGCGACGGCAAGTCCCGGCCCGGTGTGGCCATCAAGGTCCGGGACGCCAAACGCCGGCTACTGGCCCAAGGGCTCACCGATCCGCAGGGAGTGTTTCGGTTCACCGGAGTCCGGCGTAAAGGCGCCGGACCGGCCGGTGAGGACGACGGCGAGGGCGATTCGTTCGAGGGCTATGTCGAGGCCACCTGGGCGGGCGATCGGGCGGTCGTCGGCATCACCCCATACGATCCGG
>JAYVJS010000390.1:0-5090 GCA_043769075.1 Gemmatimonadota bacterium
GGCCGTTCCGTTGGGACTCGACCTCGCAGGACTCGAACGCGACGACGTTGCCCTGGCGGCCGCCGGGGATACTGACGCGTTCGAGCGGCTGTACCGGCGCCATGTCTCGAAGGTGACGGCGTTGGCCCGGTGGCTGATTGGGGATGGGGACGTCGACGACGCGGTCCAGGAGGTGTTCGTTCGGGTCTGGCAGAAGTTGGGGACGTTCGCTGGGAACAGCGCCTTTAGTACCTGGCTCCATCGGGTCGCAGTCAACGCGATGCTCAGGCGGCGCCAGACGATTGGTCGGTCTCGGGCCCGGTTTATCCACGATGACCTTGCCATCGCGGCCGCTCCGACGACCAGCCATCACCCCGACTTGAAGGTGGCCATCGAGCACGCCGTTGGTACCCTGCCGGCAGGGGCCCGGGAGGTGTTTGTGCTGCATGACATGGAAGGGTTCAAGCATGAGGAAATTGCCAGCATGTTGGAGATCGATCCGGGAACATCCCGCTCCCAGCTCCATCGGGCCCGGATGCTCCTTCGCAAGGTGTTGGCCTGATGACCGGAGAGAATGCAATGTCGGATCAATGGACTGACCAGCTTTCAGCATACCTCGATGGCGAGCTCGACCCGATCGTCGCGGCCCAGGTTGAAGCACATCTCGCCGCTTGCCGTGAGTGCCAGGCGGTCTTGATCGACCTCCGGCTGATCGTGGCGGCAGCCCCCGCCTATCGGGGGACCGAACCGGGGCGGGATAGCTGGCCCGCGATTCGGGCGGCCATCGAGGCCGATCGGATGGTGACGTTTCCGGCCACTGCCCGGCCCGCGCCGGGTTTCCGATGGCGCCACCTGGTGGCGGCCGGCTTGGTGATGGCCGCCGCGGGGCTGGCGGGCGGTTGGTACTGGTTCGGCGGTCAGCGCGAGGTCGTGCAGCAGGCGGCGGTGAGTCAGCCCGGCGCTGGGGCTCTCGCGGGCGGGTTAACCAGCGCGGCATACGACAGTGCCGTGGCCGAACTCCAACGGGTTCTGGCGACCAATCGCGGCCGGCTTGATACCGCGACGGTCCGATCGGTGGAGCAGAGTCTGGCGTTGATCGACCGGGCGATCGGGGAAGCGCGGGCCGCAATCCAACGCGACACGGCCAACGAGTATCTGAATGGACAGATCGCGGCGAACTTGAAGAAGAAGCTGAGTGTTCTTCGACTCGCGACGCGAGCGATGGATTCCGAAACCTAACGCTGGGGTGAAAGACATATGATGCTTGTTGCAGTTGCGTTCGTGGCGTTTCAGGCGGCCCAATCGCCCCGCTTTGACACTGATACCACCGTGGCGGTCCCCCAAGGGTCGCGCCTCCGGCTTCAAAATCAGGGCGGCGACGTGACGATCAAGACCTGGGACCGCGGTCAGATTCGGATTCGCGCCACCCACTCGAGCCGCTCGGCGGTCGAAGTCGATGTCCGAGGCCAAGTGGTCGAGATCGAAGCCAAGGGTCGTCACGGGATCGCGACGGCGGTGGACTACGACCTGACCGTGCCCACCTGGATGGCCTTGGACGTCGGGGGCATGTACGCGGAGGTTTCGATCGACGGCACCAAAGCCCCGGTCAAAGTCGAGACGCTGGAGGGGAACATCACCCTCCGCGGGGGCGCCGAAACCGTCACGCTGAGTACGGTGAACGGGCGGATCCGGGTCGCGGGCGCCCGGGGCCGTATCGAGTTGCACGCGGTTTCGGAAGGCATCACGGTCACCGATGTCGCCGGGGGTGAACTGGTGGTCGAATCGGTCAGCGGCGATATCGATCTCCGCCACATTGACGCCAAGTCGGTCGACGCCCAGACCATAAGCGGCGAGGTGATCTACGAGGGCCGAATCGTCGACGCCGGTTCCTATTCGTTCCTGACCCATAGCGGGGATGTGACCCTGGCAATCAGCGAAGCGACCAACGCCAGCCTCTCGGTTGTCACCGGGAATGGCGAGGTCAGCTCGAGTTTCACCCTCAAGGCCGAGCGAACCAGCCGGCGGCGGAACACCTATCGAATGGGCAGCGGTAGCGCGAATGTCGAGATCGAGACGTTTAGCGGAGACGTCGAGCTCGTCCGGTCGGCCGAATTGAAACCGGCCAAGGCTGAATCCGAGACCGAGGACGAGGAGGATCACGGACGAATCAAGGTCAAGCCGAAGGTCAAGGGGAAGGTCCCATCATCGGACCGGGATGACGACGAAACCGGGGGAGAGGTTCGATGAAGCGCCAACTCGGCCCTCTCGGTCTGATCTTGCTGCTCGGGTCGCATGCGGCCGCGGCTCAACAGTTCGCACTCACCCGGGATCTGGCGCCTGGCTCCCGCTTTGTGCTTCGGAACGTGGTTGGGGATGTCCATCTCGAGGCCGGATCCGGCCGGACCCTCGAAGTCCGGGCGAAGAAGACCGCGGGCCGCCACGGCGATCCGGACGATGTTCTGATCAAGACGGTCGAGCTCGACGGTGGGCTGGCCGTCTGTGTGGAATACCCCTCGTCAGGCCGAAACCGGTCGAGCCGCGAGGAACGGGGCCGATCGAAATCAGATGACCCCTGCCATCGGGGCTCGGTGTGGCAAGACAACGATCGGAACGACACCTCCGTCGATTTCGTCGTGCGGCTGCCGGCCGGCCTTCGAGTCGATGCTCGGACCGTTTCGGGCGACCTGATCGCGGCGGGGTTGCGAGGGACGCTCGACCTCGGAACCGTCTCGGGGAATGTCCGCCTCACCGATGCGGAAGGCGACCTCCTCGACGCGTCATCGGTCAGTGGGGACGTCGAGTTGGCGGGGATCAGGGTTCGGGAGGTTGCCGCCGAAACGGTGAGCGGTGACGTGACGTTTGCGGGTCCGATTGACCCGAAGGGCCGTTATGATCTCAAGAGTCTGAGTGGCGATGTTGTCTTGACCCTCCCCGAGCGGCCCGACGCGAGCGTATCGGCCGTCACGTTTAGCGGCGACCTTTATTCGGTGTTTCCGATGACCGCGGCGGGCCGAAACCGTCGCCACCGGTTCAAGGCGACGTGGGGCGCCGGCACCGCCACGGTCGATCTGGAATCGTTTTCGGGCGACATCAAGATTCGCGAGGCCCGCTAGGGCACGATCAGGGCCTTGATCACGGACTGCCGCTCGACGGCGGCCAGGGCGTCACCGGCGTGAGCCAAATCGAATCGGGCTGATACCATATCCCGCCAGGGAATTCGATCTTGAAACCGGGCGGCTAATTCGACGGCCCGATGAAAATGGGAATAGTCCGATCCCCAACACCCGCGAATCTCCACGTGCTTCCGGTTGATTTGAAAATGCGGATGGATCGGTACGGTGCCGTGGTCGGTATACTGGCCGACCACCACCACCCGGCCCCCGTCCCGAACCAGGTCGAGGGCCTGGGCCACCGCCTCCGGTTGGCCGGCGGCCTCGATCACCACGTCGACGCCCCGGCCGCCGGTGAGGCGGCGGACGGATTCGACTCGCTCGTCGTGAGGCAGGGATAGGTCGAGGGTCACGGTGGCGCCCATTCGTCGGGCGAACGCCAGCCGATCGGCCGGGGCCCCCACCGCGATAATCTCCCCGGCGCCGGACAATCCCGCCAACGCAATCACCGATTGTCCCACGGGACCGATTCCCAAAACGGCCACGCTTTGGCCGAGTTTGATTTCCGCCCGGTCGACCGCGTGAACGGCGGTGGATAACCCGCAGCCCCCGCCGATGAACGTCTCCGGCTCGAGCCCCGCCGGTAGCCGGATCATCTTGACGCCCGGCTTCATCCAAATCCGCTCGGCCCACCCGCCTAACGGGCCCTCATGGGATCCGTAGGATATTCCGTAAACTCGGCGCGAGGGGCAGCGAGTAGTCTGCTTGGTGACCAGGCATTGGTAGCACTGGTTGCAGGTCTCATGGACGTCGAGAAAGGTGACCACGTCACCCTCCCGGAACTCCACGCCGTTGATGTCCCGGATTGGCCCGGCCATGGCCTGGATTCGCCCCACCGAAACGTGCCCCGGAATGAGCGGGTACGGAACGCCCGACAATCGCCCATGATGGAGATGGACGTCGGTACCACAGACCTCGGAGTAGATCGTCTCGAGCAATGCAGCCCCTGGGGTGAGGCTCGGAATGGCAATCTGGTCGATCCGAACTGGCTCGTGAGGGGCGGGGATGACGGCCGCAAGACAAGTGTCGGTCATCGAGCCATGCTCCGATCAGCGGCAAGCAGCTCGAGTTGGACCCCGGCCGTCCAGTCTGGCGCGACCAGGATGGACCGGCTCCCGAAGGTTCGAAACGGGATTCCTTCGCCGCGGAGATGGTTGCGAGCGGCGTCGAGGTCGCGGACCAAGACCGAAAATCCGAGCGGCTGGATGTCGGACGGATCGGCGACCGCGCCGGCTCCGAGGCGGGCGGCGGCATAGGCGGGGTTCACCAGCCAGAGTCGGGTTCGGCCTAAGGAAAGCGCCAACCCGCCGGGGTGGGGATGAACCCGAGCCCGGCCGAGCAGCCGCTCGTACCCCGGAGCGGCGGCCTCCGGGTCGGGGTGCACAACCGTCATTCCCGCGATGCCGAAGGCGCTGTTGGGGTGCTGTTGCCACTCCGGTCGCCACACGAACTCGCGAGTGTGCTGTTGGCAGAAGAAAGCCGGGAGCGCCGGGCTGGCGTCCGGCGGCAGATGGGCGACCGTGAATCGGGCCTCAACGACCCCGCTTGGCAAGGTGACCGGCCTGGCAAAATCGATCACCGGGGGCAGGTCGAATCCTCGACCGATCAGGGTATCCCTCTCGGCGCGGGCGTCATTGGTGCCCAAGGCCATGCCGGCAAAGCCCTCCCGCCGTTCGAGCGTTTGAGCCCACCGGGAATTGGAGGAGGACCGTTCGAGCACCGCGAGCAGTTCGAAATAGTCGGTGCCGAGCATCACGGTATGGTTGGCTGTTCCGAGAGTCGGGTGGCCCCCCCGAGGCGTGAGCGTGAAACCAAGTCGGGTGTACTGATGCTCAGCCGAGTCGAGGTTTCGGACCAGCACGATGGTATGGTCGAGGAAGATCATTTAGGCCGCTCGATCGTAGGTGGCCGAATCTACCGGGCGCCCGGTCTCGAAACAAC
>JAYVJS010000391.1:0-2135 GCA_043769075.1 Gemmatimonadota bacterium
ACGCCATTCGTGACGAGTA
The DNA here is from genome assembly GCA_043769075.1 of Gemmatimonadota bacterium. Taxonomy (GTDB): domain Bacteria; phylum Gemmatimonadota; class Gemmatimonadetes; order Gemmatimonadales; family GWC2-71-9; genus SHZU01. Next base: position 20 of record JAYVJS010000391.1, read on the forward strand.
GGTCGCGGTGGCTCCGACTGAGAGCAGCACTGCTTGGGGTAAGTGCAGACGGCCAAGTGACTGTCAGATTCATCGAGTCAGTGGAGAGCATACCCGTCGTGCAAGATCTGCGCTAGTCTGGCGATCCCATCCGGATTTCCGAACCCGTTGGGGCTTCGCGGTTTGCATTCCCGGCTCGGGAGCCAGAGGTCGACCTGCGGCAGACCTGCATCACCGCTTGTGGGGCTCGTTTCGACCCGGAATCGCCCGCCCGAAACGAGCCGAAACGGGATCGGGTACGGGGGTGCCGTCCGCGACTCTTTCATTGATACCGCCGATCAGCTAGAATGGGCCACTCCTCGCCTCGATCGTTTGGGTCTCATCATATGCCGTCATTTCTTTTGTCGCTGGCGCTCGCGATGATGCCGGTCCCGACTGGCGTCGTCTTCCTTGACCAGAACCACAACGGCCGACGCGATTCCGGCGAGCGTGGGATTGCCGGCGTGGCGGTTTCGGATCAGGTCCAGGTGGTTACCACCGGTGATGATGGCTCGTTTCGAATCGATGGGGCCTCTGGGTTTGGGGTTGTCTTTGTGACGGCGCCGAGCGGGTTCCGGTCGGTCGGGTCTTTTTGGAAACCGGTTGGCGAGGGGTCTGGGCCGATCGAGTTTCCGCTTCAGCGGATTCCGGTTCCAGCGGTGTTCCAATTCATCCATGCCTCGGACACCCATATCAGTCCGGCGAGCCAACCGCGCACCGCACGACTCCGGGCCCTGGTCGACTCGATTCAGCCGAGCTTGACGATCATCACCGGCGATCTGGTGCGCGATGCGCTCCGGGTTTCAGAGGCCGAGGCCACCGGATACTACGACCTGTTCCAGGCCGAAGCCGCCCGGTTCAAGGGTCTCCTCTACACCGTTCCGGGGAACCACGAGATTTTTGGCATTGAACGGGACAAGTCGCACGTCGGCGCCGACCATCCGCTCTACGGCCGGGCGATGTATCGCCACTACCGCGGGCCCGATTACTACTCGTTCAACTACGGCGGGATTCACTTCGTCGGCCTCAATACCGCCGATATCGACGATCAGTCCTACTATGGCCATGTCGACAGCGTGCAAATGGAGTGGCTCGCCCGCGACCTGGCGGTCGTCCCGGCCAAGACGCCGGTCGTCACCTTCAACCACATCCCGTTCTTCACGGCGGTCGAGACCATCAACGGATTCATGGACGGACCACCGGCCGCCACCGCGATTACCGTGAATGGAAAGACCAACTTCCGGCATACCGTTGCCAACGCCGGCGAGGTGATCGCCCGGATCAAGGGCCACCCGTTTCCGATGGCCTTGGGTGGCCATATGCACGTTCGGGAGCAACTCAGATACGAAGGGGTGCCGACCCGTTTCTACCAGACGGCTGCCGTGATTGGCCCGAGTGGTGGCCAAGGCTTGGCGCTGCCGTCGGGGATCGTGGTCTATCGGGTCAATCGGGGCCGAATCGATGATGGCCGGTTTGTTCCGCTTGGCGCTCCGATCCAGTGAGTTAACCGAGAGGCTTCTGTGCCCGCTTTCGTGGCAATGATCATTGGTGGGATTCTCGGCGGAGCCATGCGGGACGGCTTCAGCGTGCTTGGCGGCGCCGCCCTCGGTTGGCTGCTGCTTCGTTCGTTCCGGCAGGAAGCGCTGGTCGCCAAGCTCCAACAACAGCTAAAGGCCGAGCCAATCAGGCCGGACCGGCCCCGGGTCGGTGTCGAGCAGCCACTTCCGGCGCCCGCGGACCCCGAGGACGCGCCGGAACCGGTTCGGGCTCGACCGATCCCCCGGCCCACTCCGGTGGCCGCCATGGAGCGCGAGCCTGCTGCGCGGCCGGAGGCGGGGGCTCCCCCCACGGTTGCCGAGCCATCGGTGCCGCCCCCTCCTCGGCCGGACTGGCTCGCCCCCGTCAAGAAGTGGCTGTTCGGTGGGAACACGATTGTCAAAGCCGGAGTCGGCATCCTCTTTATCGGCCTGGCGTTTCTCGCCAAGTTCGCGAGCGAACACATTCAGGTGCCGATCGAAGTTCGGCTCGCCATCATTGCCGCCGTGGCCGTGGCCCTGCTCGTGTTAGGCTGGCGCCTTCGCCATCGCCGGGCGGGGTA
>JAYVJS010000392.1:0-2236 GCA_043769075.1 Gemmatimonadota bacterium
CCGGGCCCCAGTGCCGCTGGTTCCGTTGCTCTGAAGCACGCTGACCCCCGCGATCCGGCCGCTCAATACTTGCGACAGGTTCGTCGTCGGTGCCGTCTCCACCAGCTGAGCCGCTTGGATCTTGCCGACGGTGTTCCCGAGCTCACGAGTGAGTTGTTCCCCAGTGGCTGTCGTCACGATTTCTTCCAGCTGAAACGGGACCGCCTTGAGGCTCCAGTCCGCGCTGCCGCTACCGTCGGCAGCCACGGTCAGGGACTTGGTCTGGGAGGCATAGCCCAGCATGAAGACCCGAAGCGTGTGGGCCCCAGGTGTCATGCCCCGAAGGACATACTGGCCCTGTTGGTTGGTGACCGCGAACACCTGCTGGGTCGTGGCCTGGACCCGGGCCCCGACCAACGGCTGCCCGTTCGACTCATCGGTCACCTTACCTGTAACACCGCCTTGCTGGGCCCAGGCCTGGCCGGACACCAGCAGGGCGAGCCCCATGAAGGCCCAAACACGACTCATCCGCAGAACGGGCAATCGCATGCGATCCTCTCGATGTTTGTGTCTCTTAGGAACAATTCATTTTGGAGCTGGTCCGTGATTCTCATCGTGATAATGGCAATCTCTATACCCGAAGTCGGCTATCGCCTAACCCAAAGCACTACAATTTGTTACGACCGTTCTGATTCGGTTGTGTCGAATTGCCACATGTCCAACCGACTCGATCCGGTCGGGTTCGACACACTAAACCACGGGGACTGAATTGAGCCGCTTTTGTATCCAAATACATAAACGAGCCTTCTCGACCTCGCAAGTTCCCCCGGCCCACGTCCCACCAGTAGCGCCAGGCAGCCCGTCGACCGTACTATCCGAGATGCAGCTCCGAGGAAAGACCGCGATCGTCTGCGGGGGCACCCTGGGCATCGGCCTGGCCTCGGCCACCGCCCTAGCCGAGGCCGGCGCCTCAATCGTTCTGGTAGCCCGCAATCCGGTCCGGCTCGCGGCGACCCTGGCAAGCCTTCCCCAACCTGATCCGGCACAGCGGCATGCCTGGATCGCCGCCGACTTCCTCGAGCCGGCGGGCGCCCGCCACGCCATCGACGACTGGATCGCCCGAAGCGGGCCGGCGCAGATCCTGATCAACAACGGCGGCGGCCCACCCGGTGGCTCGATCGTCACCGCCACCCCAGAGGCCTTCCTGGCGGCCTTCCAGAGCCTGCTCGTGGCCAGTCACCTCATTTCCCAGGCGTTGATTCCGGGGATGAAATCAGCCGGCTACGGTCGGATCATCAACATCGTCTCGACCTCAGTCCGCCAACCCCTCACGGGGCTGGGTGTTTCCAACACCATCCGAGGCGCCGTGGCCAGCTGGGCGAAGACGTTGGCCGGCGAGCTCGGGCCCTTCGGCATCACGGTCAACAACATCCTCCCCGGTGCCACCCGCACCGGGCGCCTTGACGCCGTGATCGACCACCGCGCCGCCGCCACCGGCTACCCGCGGGAGATGATCGAGGCCGAGATGCTCGCCGAGATCCCGTTAGGCCGATTCGCCGCCCCCGAAGAGATCGCCCGGGCCGTTCAATTCCTCGCCAGCCCAGACGCCGCCTACATCACCGGCGTCAGCCTACCCGTCGACGGCGGCCGAATCTCGAGCCTCTGACCCTCACCGAGTGCCGAGTCCCGAGTGCCGAGCCCCGAGTGCCGAGTGCCGAGCCCCGAGCCCCCTACATCCGATGACGAACGGCCCAGAGGTCCGGAAACAGAGGCATGAAGAGAGACTGCTTTAAGAACTCAACCCCCGCCGAGCCGCCGGTCCCAGTTTTCGCCCCGATGGTGCGCTCGACCATTTTCACGTGGCGGTACCGCCATTCCTGCATCCCTTCATCGAAATCCGTCATCAGCTCGAACAAGATGACCAGCTCCGGCTGGGTCTGATACAGACGGAAGATCTCCTCTTGCACTCGATCGTTAGGTCGAGTGGCCAGCCGCACGTCCTTCTCTAAGACCTCCAATGGCATCGTCGCCCCCCGATGCGCGAGGAACCGGTAGAACGCGTCCATCACGCTCGGCTCGTCCAGGCGGCGCTCCGCCTTGGCCCGCCCAGGCTCCGTGGTCGGAATGGCATGGGTCACGTTGGTCCGCTTGTACCCGAAGGCGAATTCGACCTCTTTGAATTGGAACGATTGAAAACCCGACGCGGTGTCGAGCCGGCTCCGAAACGAGGCAAACGACATCGGTGTCATCGTCTCAA
>JAYVJS010000393.1:0-6033 GCA_043769075.1 Gemmatimonadota bacterium
GGCCGGTCCCGTTAGGCTTGGTGGTATAGAAGTCGTCAAAGATCCGGTCGAGCTGTTCGGGAGGGATTCCGGCGCCATTGTCCGCAATCACGATCCGGACTCGGCGGTCGCCGGTGTCTTCCGTTCTGATGGTGACCCGGCCGCCACGAGCGCCCCCGGCCTCGAGTCCGTTGGTGGTCAGGTTTTCCACGATCCGGCGGAGGACGACCGGGTCGGCTTTGACCCGAGTGATCCGAGCGCCCAAATCCGTGGCAACCAGCCCGCCCGGCGCGGCCCGAGCGATCTCGGTGATGACCTGGTTCGGGTCGGCCGGGGTCGATTCGAGATTGGGGGAGAGCCGAGCGTAGGTCCGGGCCAGCCGATCGAGATATTCGACGCTCGAGTCGAGGGTGCCGCGCCGCTCGCCGTACACTTCGGTCAACCGCGAGGGCTCGGTCTCGGCCACCTCGTTTAGGTGGCGGAGCACATGACGAATCGGAGCCAATCCATTCTTGATATCGTGGTTCACTTGGCGAGCCAGGTCACCAACGGTGGCCCGGCGCTCGGTTTCCCGAAGTCTCACGGTGCTGGTCCGGAGCCGTCGGGTGAGCCGATCGAGCCCTCGGGCGAGCGTCCCGATTTCGTCGTCACGGTCAACGGGAAGGTCGGCATCGAGCCGTTCGAGGTCGATTCGTTCGGTTTGGTCGGCGAGGTTGTCGATCGGGCGGGCCAGCGCTCCGCCGATCCACCATGCGGCAAGGCCGGCGATGCCGAGCGCTCCGGCAAAGGCGACCGCCAGCCACCGGTTGAGGGAGGTGATGGCTCCGGCAAAGGCGGAACTGTCCTCGATCGCGACGACCCTCGCATATCGACCCGAATCGACGCCGAGTACGTCGACGAATCGGCTCTCTTGAAGGATTTGACCGCGATCCACCGGCGCCGCCTCGCCAAAGACCAACCGAACCGCCATGTCCCGGCCGCGGCCGAGCTCCTGGACTCGGCTCGAATCAAAGAGCCGGCCGCCAATCATCCTGATCGTCTGGCCTCTCACCGAGATGGACTCGGCAGCGACCAAGGCAGTGGCCCGACCGTCTGGGAGGGGAAATCGCGCCATGGCGAATCCCTGGTCACCGGCTAAGCGGAGCGCTTGGATGAGCGACCGTTCCGACCGGCCGAAATCGTTTCGGAAGTGACCCGACCCTAGGACATGATCGGCGCTGTCCAGGACTTCGAGTACGTCCAGTCCGCTCGATCGCATCGCCGAGCCGGTCCAGTCGAGCAGCCAGCCGCGCGCGGCATCGTCGCCATCGGCCACCCTTCGCAATTCGTTTCTGCCGGCCAACTCGGCTCGGAGGGCCGTGAGGCGTTCCCGGATCAGATTCCGTTCCCGGTTCAGGTCAGCCGTGAGGATCGTGCGGACAACTTCGAGTCGGGAGGCGGCCTGGTCGCCAAGTCGGCGGCTGGCTTCGCGCCGGATCGCGAGCCCAAAGCCGAGCAACGGCAACAACGCCACCGTGGCGAGGGCGATCGTGACCCGAGTGCGGTAGGTCATGGCCGGCGGCTCGCCAGGAGCCAGATCCAGCCGTCGCGATCCCGCGCCAAGGGGCCGACGTCGCGGCGGGCAATCAGGAAGGCTCGGGTTTCGAGGAGCGCCACCCGGCTTCCGGCGTGACGCGACCATCGCGGGACATCGCAACCGACCGATCCAGCGGGGTCGGCCACCACGGCCGCCGCCGAGCGCCCGTCGATCGCCCCCCGAATCATGGCGGCGTCGGCCGCCACGGCCCGAGTCAGTCTCGTCAACCCTGAGCGGCTCGCGGCTCCAGAACGAAGGGCCAGCGCCACGATCCGCTCCGCCAAGGCTTGGGCCACAGGGTCACCGGCCGGGTAGAGAACGCCGGGTTGTTGGGTCCGGGCCGGTGGCGGTGGTAGCGTTTCGCACCCGGTTTGGGCGAACCAGACCGGCCGGCCCGGCGCCCTAACGTCGGCTCGTGTCGCGGCGATGAGGTCACCGACATCAAACGCCGGTACCTCGGAATCAGGAAGCGCCAGGACGTAGAATCGATCATACGGCAGCGGCTCGACCGTCCACTCGGGCCGCGTTCTGGCATAGTCGGCGACCTCTCGATCGCGGGTCACCAGAAGGTCGACCGACTCGGCCCGGTTTGCCGTGATCAGGTCGCGCGGATCGGGTAGTGCTGGGATCGCCCAGACCTGCCGTCCTGGGATCGGAAACCTTGGGCGGGTCAGGGCTGGGGCCAGCTCGCCGGCTGCGGTCGTCGCGACTCGGATTCGCCGGGGCCCGGTCAGGACCACATCGGCTCCGGCGAGCCAGAGCGACTGGGCCGAATCGGCTGAGTACTGGGGTTTGAGCTCGAAGGTCCAATCCGACCCCGTGTGAGACCACCGCTCCGCGGCTCCGCCGACGAGTTGGCCGGCGCAGTCGTACCAGACCAGCGGCTGGTGGCCGGCTCGGGCGGCGATTTCGAGTCCCGCGTTGGGGGCTGGGTCGGCCGGGCCGGCCGAGGTCAGCCCGATGCGGACCGTGTCGAGGCGTCTCCAGGGCCCGGCAGTTAGGTTGGGGCATCCGGCGGTCGGCGGCACTGTCGAAGGCGGCGCCGAGCAGGCGTTGGCAGCGACCAAGAGGGCCAGACCGGCGGCAACCCGTTTCATCGGCCGGAATCATAGGTTGGATCGATTCCGCCCGGCACTCCCCCTCTTCGAGGCTCTCGATGCGGATTGTCTTTATTGGTCTCCTAGCGCTCGCGGCGGCGGGTCCGCCACTCGAGGCCCAGGCGCCCGTCGTCTCCGGTGACTTCATTGCTTTGACCCAGGCTCGACTTGCCGCCGACTTCAAGGCCGATCGGCTGGCGCTCGACAGTCTCCTATCAGACAGTTTGAGCTACGGGCGCTCAAATGGCATCGTGGATAGTAAGAAGGCGGTTTTGGCGCAGGTCGGCGCCGGGGGGCCCTATGCGCTCGACTATTTGACCGGCGACAGCCTCTTGGCGCGGCGGTTCGGCAACGTTGGGGTCGTCACCGGTATCATAAACGTGAAGCTCAAGGCCCAGACCGAGCCCTACCGGATCCGATTTACCGACGTCTGGGCGAACGAGCAAGGCTCCTGGCGCCTCGTGGCCTTCCAGGCGACTCGACTGGCGCAGTAACCGACCAAGGAACTGAATGAACTCCTCGCCGTTGCGTTTGATCCTGCTGCTGGCCTTGTCTCCGACGTTGGGCCTCTCCGCCCAGCCGGCGCCTCAAGGGGTCGTGACGGCTGATATCGACCGGTTTTGGCAGGCCTACGATCGGATTGTCGCGACGCCGGACACCGCGGAACAACGAGCCCTCCTACTTAGGATGTACATCGAGCCGGGCACGCCGGGTCTCAGGGCCTTTATGGAGGCGCGCCGGTACACGCCGGATGACTATCTCACGGCCATCGCCCGTCACCCCCGTTTTTGGCGGTCCATCCGCGCGAACACGGTCCGGGCGTCGACACTCGGGTTGGCGATCGCGGCCGGCGTTGAGCAACTCCGCGGCATTTATCCGACCCTCCGGCCGGCACCGGTCTACTTCGTCATTGGGGCGTTCAGGTCCCCGGGGACGATTCTCAACGGCAACGTCCTCATCGGGGCCGAATTGGCGCTCGGCGATAGCACGACCGACCTGAGCGAGTTCCCGGCGAATTTTGGGTACCTCAAACCCTACTTCGCCGGGAATCCGGTGGCGCAGGTCGTCCAGCTCAACGTGCACGAATACGTCCATACCCAACAGCGTGATCACGAATACGTGCTGCTCTATCGGACCTTGTACGAGGGGATCGCGGAGTTCGTCTCAGTCACCGCCGTGGGTGGAGTGTCGGGATCGCCGGCGATCGAGTACGGCCGAGCCCACCGCGAGCGGATTCGCGATCGGTTCGCCCCGGTGATCTTGAGTCCAGGTGCCGTCGATGACTGGTTCTACAACTCGGCCGACAATGAGTTCGGGATTCGTGACCTGGGCTACTATGTCGGCTACGAGATCGCTGAGCGGATCTACCGGCAGGCGAACGACAAGCGGGCCGCGGTGGCTCGCTTGGTTGATCTCGACTATGCCGACAAGAGTGCGGTCGAGCGATTGGTGGACGAGTCGGCGTTCTTTGGGCGCCCGTTGCGCGACGAGATCGCGCGGTACGAGGCGAGCCGGCCGACCGTGACGGGTCTCGTCGGAGTCAAGAATGGTGAGTCGGCGGCCTCTCCGACCCTCACCCAGGTGACGATCAAGTTCTCCGTTCCGGTGGCGCAAACCCATCGTGGCTTCGACTTCGGACCGCTTGGGGAAAGCAACGTCCTGCGGATCGCTCGGTTTGTCGGTTTTGCGGACGACGGTCGCTCCGCCACGATCGATCTCGCGCCGTTGCAGCCCGGAAGACGATACCAAATGGTGGTGACCGACCGGTTCCGGACCGCGTCGGGTCTCCCCCTGGTGCCTTACTTGATCGACTTCACGACGGGCAAACAATGACCCTCGCTCAAGGGCGAGGGGTGACCGCTCGTTCCAGCCCCCGAGGCCGGAGCAGGAACAGCCCGCCCGACAGAACCAGGCAGTAGGCGACATCGGTGAGCAGTTTGTAGTGAAACCCCGCGATGGCGAACGATTGGGGCACCATCAGGAGGCCATGGGCAAGATTCGCCCAGATGGTGAAGTCGATGAAGGACAAGTAGTGGAGCGGTTGCCTCGCGGCCCGGAAGAAGAAGACCCCCCACACCAGGTAGACGATCTCGATCATCAATTCGATGTGTTTGGCCAGGGGGTCCCACCGGAGGAAGCGGAGCGCGCCGCCCTCTTGCATGACCGGCGCATCGATCGCGGTCAGCGCGAACAAGCCGCCGAACAGGATCACCGACACGACTCCATAAACGTTCAGAAACATCGTCAGACGCGCGAGGTCCCGGTTGTCGGACGTCAAGGTGCGCCTCCTGGCTGGGGGTTGGTTCGACGGCTTCGAGCCAGGATACGGTAACTAATCGGTTACCGATGTACAAGTCTACTCAGTAACACTTGCGTTACCGATACTCTGGCGGTAGCCTTGTGCCCGATGCCATCACACCGCCAGTTGGGAAATCCTTTTGAAGCCCTCGGCGATCCGCAGCGGCGAGCGATTGTCCAGCTGTTGCGGAAGGGCCCGCAGTCGGTCCAGGCTCTTGCCGATGCTTTGCCGATCAGCCGTCCCGCGGTGTCCCGGCACCTGCGACTCTTGAAAGACGCCGGCCTCGTGTCGATGCAGCCGCAGGGAACGCTACGACTGTATCAGCTCGACGAAGCGGGGGCCCGGACGGTGCGGGCCTATCTCGAAAAGGTCTGGGGCGAAGCCGCCCGACGATTTACGATCGTGGCGGAAAACACCCGGGGGCGGCGCCGGTGATCGAGCCCCTGCAACTCTCCTTCGTGGTGGAATGCGAGGTGGACCATGCCTTCGAGGTCTTCACCACCAAGGCGTCGACCTGGTGGCCGTACCGGCACTCGGCGTCGCAGGTCGCGGGGTTGACGGTGACGTTCGAACCGAGGGTCGGCGGCCGGGTCTTCGAACGAACCCCCGACGGGGCCGAGTTCGACTGGGGCGAAATCGTCCTCTGGGAGCCGCCGACGCGGTTGGGCTATCTCTGGCACATTCGGGCCGACCGATCACAGGCCACCGATGTCCGGATCACGTTTACGGCGGAGAGCCCTGAGCGCACCCGGGTCGAGATCGTGCACACCGGATGGGAGCGGTTTGACGACCACGGGCCGGCCCGCCGCGACGGCAATCGCAAGGGCTGGGAAGGTCTGTTGCCGCACTATGTTGCTGCCTGCGCCCGCCTTGATTTGGAGGTCTGACGACATGAGCGGATCTGCAAATGGCACAGCCACCGAAGAGAAGCAGGCATTCCGGCAGGTCGTCCGGGTCGCGATCGGCATCAAGGCCACGCCGGAAAGGATCTGGGCGTTGTTGACGAACGCGGCCGATATGCCTCGATGGAACTCAACGGTCACCCAGATTGAGGGCCGGATTGCCCTGGGCGAGCAGGTGCG
>JAYVJS010000394.1:0-4272 GCA_043769075.1 Gemmatimonadota bacterium
ATGACTGGCCCGGCAACGTCCGTGAGCTGCAGAACGCCTTGGAGCACGCGGTGGTTCTCAGTCGGGGCGATGTGATCGATCCCGGAAGCCTCCCGGAACGGATCACCCGGCGCCGGAAAGAGCCGTTGGTTGCCGAGCGCTCGTCACCAAATCCCTCGCTCGACATCGTTGAACGGGCCTATATCATGTGGGTCCTCCAGTCGGAGGGCGGCAACAAGACTCGCGCCGCCGAGGTCTTGGGGATCGACCCATCCACGCTTTATCGCAAGTTGTCACGCTATGAGGAGCAGCATACCGGTGTCTGATCTCCCAGCTCCGGGCGACGCCGCGGGCGCCGAGACGTTGGCGATCATGGCGGCCGCGCCGAACTACAACACCTGGATGTACCAGGTCATCGCGCCGTATGTCGGCCGCCGGGTCCTCGAAGTCGGCTCGGGGATCGGCAACATGTCGGCCCAGATGCTGGCGGCCGGGGCGGAGCACCTTGTGCTGACCGACATGGACGAGTGGTACCGGCAGGAACTCAGCCGTCGGTTCAGTCGCGAGGCCACGGTCCGGGTCGACTCCCTCATGCTGCCCGATCAACAGGCCGCGGTGCGGTTCGCCGCGGACCGCCTCGACACGATCGTCGCGCTCAACGTCGTCGAGCACATCCAAGATGACATTGGCGCCTTGGCGACAATGCGGACGATGTTGGTCCGAGGCGGCCGGGTCGTCATTCTGGTCCCAGCGCTCCAGCCGATCTACGGTGAAATGGATCGCGAGTTGGGCCACTATCGCCGCTACGGCAAGGCAAGTCTCGGACATGCCTTTCGGGAGGCTGGGTTCCGGGTCGACCGAATGTTTTGGTGGAACCGGGTCGGAGTTCTGGGGTGGTGGTTCAACGGCCGGGTTCGGAAGGTCCCACGAATCCCAATCGATCAACTCAAACGATTCGACAGTTTGGTGCCAATGCTCAAATTCGAGCGCTTCTTTCCGTTGCCGTTTGGGCAGTCACTCGTCGCGGTGGGGACCCCGGCATGACGGATCTTCCGAAACTGACCGTCATTGTTCCGGTGTACAACGAGAAGAACACTATCCGGATCATCATCGATCGGCTCCACATGGTCCCATTGCCGATGGAAATCGTCGCGGTGAATGATCGGTCGACCGACGGGAGTGAACTGATTCTCGATCAGCTCCTCGAGGAAAAGTTGATCGACCGAGTCGTTCATCAACCCGTCAATCGGGGCAAGGGCTTCGCCATTCGGACCGGGATCGAACATGCTACCGGCGACGTCATCATCATTCAGGACGCCGACCTCGAGTACGACCCGATGGAATTCGGGGTGTTGTTGGGGCCGATCCTCGAAAACAAGGCGGACGCCGTCTTCGGCTCTCGGTTTCTCGGCGGCCCTCACCGGGTCCTCTATTTCTGGCACTCACTCGGCAATCGCCTGCTGACGCTGGTCTCCAACATGTTCACGAATTTGAACCTGACGGATATGGAGACGTGCTACAAGATGGTCCGGGCGCCGCTGATGAAGTCGCTGGTACTGACGACCGACCGGTTCGGATTCGAACCGGAGCTGACGGCGCGGCTGTCACAAGCCAAGGCCCGGATTTGGGAAGTTCAGATTTCGTACTCCGGCCGCACCTACGAGGAAGGCAAGAAGATCGGCTGGAAGGACGGGGTCGCCGCGTTCGTCCACATCGTTCGGTTCAACCTGTTTCCCCCCCGGTCCCGGCCGGTCGGGTGACCGGATCCCGGCTTGGTGCTGGGGGTTGGGCGGCGCGGTTCGGGGTGGCCGCGCTGCTCGTTTTAAGCCTGGTGCCGGTCCCGAATTGGTTTCCTTCCGAGCGGTCGGTGCCGTGGTACGGGTCGGTGGCGCTCCAGTGGCTGGTCGGGGCTGGGTGGGTCGGGGCCGGGGCTCTTGTGCTCGGCGCGCTCTCCCGCCGCCGGCCGGGGCTCTGGCGAGACGGCAGTTTGGGCCACGCGTTGGGATCCTTCGATCCGAAGAACTCGCGGGCGTTAGGGATGGTCGCGCTCGGGGCCGGGCTTGCCTATCTCGCCGTTGCCACTGGGGTGTTCGATCGCCGGCCGCTGTTGATCGATGAGGTCGTCCAAGTCTTCCAGGCCCGGACCTATGCGGCCGGCCGGTTGTGGCTGCCGGTCGATGCGGACCCGGCCTTTCGTTCGACCCTCAACCTGGTGGAGTACCAGGGCCGTTGGTTCAGCCACTTTCCACCGGGGTGGGCATTGTTGCTGGCCCTTGGTGAGTTGATCGGTGCTTCGTGGCTGGTCGGGCCGGTGGTCGGTGGCCTAACGGTCTGGATGTGGGGCCTGATTCTGCGGCGGATCGAGCCGTCGCCGTCCGTCCGGGCCGGGGCGCTCCTCTTGGCGGCCTTTGCCCCGTTCACGTTGTTCGTCGCCGCGTCTCACATGAATCACGGCCCGGTGCTGTTCTGGCTCTTGGCGGCCGTCGCCGGCTGGCTGGCCTTTATGGAACGACCTGCGGCGGTGACCGGTCTGGCGGTTGGCGTGGCGGCTGGGATGGCCGTGATCACTCGCCCGGCTGACGCCGCCGCCTTTGCCCTGCCGGCCGCTGTGTGGGCCCTGTGGTGGGCCCGGGCGCCCGGCCGGAAGGCTCAACTCGGATGGATCGGCCTGGGGATCGTGGGCCCGTTGGCCCTCCTTGCCCTCGTGAACGTCGCCACGACAGGTTCAGCACTGACTTCCGGGTATCAGTTGCTGTGGGGGCCTAACGTTGGGAGGGCTTCCATCCGGCCCCGTATGGCCCCGCGCACACACCGGGCCGGGGCTTCGAGTTGGTGGCCCTCTACTTACTTCGCCTCAATACGTTCTTTCTCGAAGCGCCGATTCCCGGTCTCCTGATGGCTGGGGTGGCGTTGGGTTTGTCCGGGCCGCTCCGGCCGGCCGACCGCTACTTCCTTGGGTCCGCTCTGGTTCTTCTGCTGGTGTACTTCGCCTACTGGCACGACGGGTTTTATCTCGGGCCCCGATTCGTCTATCCGCTGGTGCCGGTCTTGGCGCTGTGGACCGCCCGGCTCCCCTCGGTTATCGCCGAGCGGTTCGGCACCGGCTTGGTCCATCGAGCCACCGCCTATGGGATGGCGTTGGCCCTCGCGGGTACCCTGGCGTCCGGCCTGCCGGCCCGGCTCGGCGCCACCTCAGCCTTCGCGCCGGGGATGCGGTTCAACGCGGATCGGGCCGCAGCTCTGGCCGGTGTTCGCGACGCCGTGATTCTGGTCAGGGAGAGCTGGGGCAGCCAGCTGCTGGCCCGGATGTGGGCGTTGGGGATCTCGAAGCCGGCCAGCGAACGCTACTATCACAACATCGATGCCTGCCGGCTCGACCTGGCCCTGGCGTCGCGAGAGCACGGCAGAGAGACGGGCCCCGTCGAGGCGGTTCTTGGGCCGCTGATGGCCGACTCCGCCCGGCTGGTGAAATCACCGTTCTCGCCGGATTCGTCGGAACGTTTCCAGCAAGGAGCGCCGTATTCCCCGGGGTGCGTGGCCCGGGTCAACGAGGATCGCCAAGGGACCGCGGTTTTGGCGCCTTATCTGTTGAGCCGCCGGCCGGACCTCTGGTTTGTCCGGGACCTACAGGAACGGAACCGGACCGTTCTGGCCGCCCATCCGGCCGCGGCGGTGTACCTGCTGTACCAGCCGTCCGGCGCTCCGCTGCCGGTCATTGTGCCGGTGAATCGTGACTCAATTGCTGGGCTTCGTTGAATCCGGCAACCCGTCGAGTTTGCAGTAGACCGCGGCCAGCTCGTCGATCCAGGTTTCTGGAGACGCGCCGAGACGGTTAGCAAGGACAATGATGGCAAGCCCGTCGTCGTTCGTGACCGACCTTATGCGGTGGGCTTCGGTGCGTCCGGCTGACCTCCGATCAGGGCTTGGAGGATCGAGGCCAGGGCCACGACGATCCCCGGTGCGATCATGTTGTACCACAGAAAGGCAATGTGGAGGGTGCCTTGCTTCTCGAGGATGAACAGCCCGATGATCGCGGCCTGGGCGATCAGGGCCGCGACAAACACGGCGGTACCCTGGACCCGTTTCAGGAAGAGCGCCGTGAGAAACACCCCCAAGATCGTCCCGTAGAAAACCGACCCGATTTCGTTGACGGCCTGGATCAGATTGTCGTAGAGGGAAAACAGGGCGGCGAAGGCCAGCGCTAGAAATCCGAACGCCACCGTGGCCCATTTGGTGGCGCTCACCTGGCCGGCGTCGGTTCGGGGTGCCCGCCAGAGGTCGACGGTGGTCGTG
>JAYVJS010000395.1:0-5328 GCA_043769075.1 Gemmatimonadota bacterium
CCACGCTGCCCGCGGGCGCCCGGTTGATCGATATCGATTCCCTGAACGCTCGGGATGGATCGAGCCGGTTCGTCGACCTGAAGAACGGCGAACTCCACAAGGCCGACTTCCAGGTCCGGTTCGTCGACTCGGTCGGCGTCACCACCGGCCTCCGTCGCGATCAGGGCGAGATCACCAGCATCATCATCGATTCGCTGGCCGGGACCGAGCGACCGGGCCAAGACCGGCCGGTCATCGCGGTCGATGCCGCGAGCGACACCGCCAAGGTGGCCGCCTATCGGCCGCTCTCGGCCCAGTCGTCCGCCAATCCGATCGACGAGGCCAATCGGTTGCCGATTACCCGGCTGCCCGGCACCACCGTGCCGATCACCGCGATTCCCAACGGTAGCGTCGAGCTCGTCCCGGCTCGGCGCACCCTGCCCGCCGATGGCAACACCGCGATTGCGGTCCGGGTCAAAGTGCTCGACCAAGACCGGCGTCCGATTGCCACCGAACAGCCGATTACCCTCGAGGCGAGTCTCGGCCGCTGGCTGGCCAACGACCTCGATCCGGTTGAGCCCGGTGTGCAGGCCGTGCTCGCGAATGGGCAGGGCGACTTCACCTTAGTCGCGAGTTCCGAAGCCGGAGTCGGCGAAATCCGGGTCACCAACGGGCTTCGGGTCAGCACCGCGCAGATCGTCTTCTTGCCGGCCACCAGGCCGATGTTGGTCAACGGCTTGGTTGAAGCCCGGATCGATCTCCGGTCGCTCCTCAAGAACGGCCTAACGCAGGTTACCAGCGGCGACCGGTTCGAACGCGAGCTGACCGGAATTCAAGCCACCAGCGACGACGGCCGGTTCTCCGCCGCCGCCCGCGGGGCCCTGTTCCTCCAGGGCAAGGTCAAGGGTTCGACCCTGCTGACCCTGGCCTACGATACCGAGAACGATCCGGAACGCCGGATGTTCCGCGACATCCAGCCGGACGAGTTCTATCCGGTCTACGGCGACGCCTCGATCAAGGAATTCGGGGCCCAGTCCTTCGACCGGCTCTACGTCCGGGTCGATGCCAACCGGAGCTTTGCCCTCTACGGCGACTATGTGACGCCGAGTGCGGGCAGCGGGGCGTTGGCGGCCCGGGAGTTGGGCGCCTATCAACGGAGCCTGACCGGGGCCTTGGCCCACGGCGAAACTCGGAATGGGCAATTCAACGTCTTTGCGAGCCGCGACCGGCTGAGCCAGGTGGTCGAGGAAATCCCGGGGCAGGGCATCTCCGGCCCCTACCAGCTGCGGCGCTCGGACGGCCGGATCAACAGCGAAAAGGTCGAGATCCTGACTCGGGACCGGAATCAGCCGAGCCGGATCATCAAGTCGGTGCCGTTGTCGCGGTTCACCGACTACACCTTGGAAGCCTTCACCGGTCGGCTCTTGTTCTTCGCGCCGGTGCCGAGTGTCGACGCCGAATTGAATCCGGTGTCGATCCGGGTCCTGTATGAAGTCGAACGGGCCGGGCAGGAGTTCTGGGTCTATGGGGCCGACGGCCAGCTCAAGATCGGCGACCGGGCGGAAATCGGCGCCGGGATCGTCCGGGACGAGCAGCCGTTCAGTAACCGCAACTTGTACAGCGCCAATGGTGCGATCGAGGTGGCTCCCGGCACCGTGCTGGTGGCCGAAGTGGCCCATACCGGCGGCGATTCGGCCTCCTTCCGCGGTGATGCCGCCCGGTTCGAGCTCCGTCACGCCTCGGCCAAATTCCAAGGCACCGTCTTTGGGGCCACTAGTGACGTCGGGTTCTCGAATCAGTCGTCGACCTTCCAGCGGGGCCGCTCGGAGTTGGGTCTCCGCGGCAGTGCCGTGATCAACGACCGGACCCGAATCATCGGCGAGGCCCTCCGGAGCGAGGATAGGACCACCGGCCGGACCCGGGATGGCTTCCTGGCCGCCGTGGAGCGCCAATTCGGCAAGTCGCTCCGGGCTGAGCTCGGCTATCGGTACGGCAGCGACAGCGTCTATGAGACCAATGCGCTCCGGACCAGGGTCACCTTCCAGCTGCCGAAGCAGCCCCGGGCCTCGGTGTTCGGCGAGTTCGAGCAGGATCTCAAACAGGGCGACCAGCGCCGCGGTGCGTTAGGCGGCCAGTACGTCCTGTTCGACCGGCTTCGGCTCTACGGCCGGCACGAGTTCCTGAGCTCCTTCAGCGGTCCGTTTGCCTTGAACGGCTCCCAGCGTCAGGCCACCACGGTCATCGGCCTCGATGCCGGCTACA
This sequence comes from Gemmatimonadota bacterium, assembly GCA_043769075.1. Classification (GTDB taxonomy): domain Bacteria; phylum Gemmatimonadota; class Gemmatimonadetes; order Gemmatimonadales; family GWC2-71-9; genus SHZU01. The sequence continues at coordinate 2,242 of JAYVJS010000395.1, forward strand.
CCAAGGACGGCCAGTTCTTCGGGGAGTACCGGGCCAGTGACGCCTTCTCGGGCCGCCAGACCGAGGCCGCGATCGGCCTTCGGAACCGGTGGAACCTCCGGCGTGGTTTGGTGCTCAATACCGGCTTCGAGCGGGTCGACGTCTTGAAGGGCAGTGCCCAGGGCGAGGCCACGGCGTTGACGGCGGGGGTCGAATACACCACCAACCCGCTCTGGCGCGGCACCGCCCGGTTCGAGTACCGGTTTACCCCGAACGGCTTGGGCGACAACTTCCTGGCAACGTTAGGCTACGTCCGGAAGCTCGACCGCGATTGGACCGTCTTGGGCCGCGCGCTCTACAATACCTTCGGCGACGGGGGCAAACGGACTCGGAACCAGATCGGCTTTGCCTGGCGGGAAACCGATCACAATCGGTGGAATGGTCTGGCCCGGTGGGAAAACCGGTATGAGCGGTTGGCGCCTAACAGTGCCTCCGGGAGCTTGATCAAGAGCACGATCCTCTCGGCGCACCTGAACTATCAGCCGCTCAAGAGTGTCTGGCTGTCGAGCCGGCTGGCGGGCAAGTGGGCCACCCACGAGAGCAACGGGTTGACCAGCTCCAACCGGGCCGTCCTGGGCTCGGTGCGGGCGCTCTACGACTTCCTGCCGAGTTGGGATGCGGGGGTGATCGGGAGTCTGTTGTCGAGCAACGGCCGGCAGTATGGGATTGGGTTCGAGGCCGGCCGGATCGTGGTGACCAACATGCGAGTGGCGGTGGGGTACAACGTGTTTGGGTTTAAGAACCAGGATCTGACCAGTGACGGGGCCACCACGGACCGGGGCCCCTATCTCCACTTTGGATTCAAGTTCAGCGAGGATTTGTTCAAGCGCCAGCCGTAGCGAGGTCGCCCGGGCCAGCTAGAAGGGCGCTGTGTGGAGGATCCTAAACGGGGCGGATCGTCGTTCGGCCTCCGGCGCCGGATCGGCGGTGTATGGCGGGGTTGCCGTCTCCGACAGGTAGACGGCGCCGACGAGCCGATAGGTTCCAGTAATTCGGGCCGTGCGCCAGATTGGGGACGCCTTGAGCCGCCGGACGCCGACGGCGTCAGCGGAGTCCGTGTGGGCTTGGCCTGGGTCCACCACGGTGGGGCGCACCGCCGTCAACTCACAAAACGGCGCGAAAGCCAATTGCCATCGGGCCCCGTCCCATTTTTCGAGGAAGTATCGGACCGTGGTGTGCGGACTGAACACTTCGGGGCACCGTGCCAGGAATCGCCGCTCCGGAAAAGGGTTCGTGTAGCGGACGTGGAAGACCAGCCCGAAGACCCCAAGCGCCGGCCCCGCAACGGTCAATATCGGGGCGGCCTCCAGCACGCCAAACGGTTCGGTGCCGGTTGCCGGCGGTGGCGGTTCGAGGACGATGGCGGCGAGTGGGACTGCCCGATCCGTGATCATCTGCTGAATTCGGACCAATTCGGACTCGTTCCGCAGGCCAATCCAGATCCGGTTCAGCTCCGGATCGACCTCGAACGCCCACACCCCGGGATCTGCTCGCACCGCTTCAAGCGCACGGAGGTACGAAAGGATCTCCGTGCCGGTGTATTGCGCTCCACGGAAGCCCATCAGGTTGGGGGTGACTAGTTCGTCGGCCCATCCCGGGTAGGCGCCGCCACAATTGAGCAATGCCCGGAGCCCCATTTCAGCCTGACCTGATTTGGTCGGGTCCTTCAACGTGACCACGAGTCGGCTTGACTCGAGGTTTTCAAATAGGCCGCCGAAACCACCAGGGATGACTCTGGCCACGATGTCGGCCTCTTCGGGTACGGTTAGGAATTGGGGGCCGCTCCGAATGGCGCGCGCCGCCACGCACGGATCTTTAGGCGGGCCATCATCCGGAGGTTCGGAAGGTGCCCCACATCCGCAGGCGATCCAGGGCCCGAGGACGAGCAGCCGCGAGAGCGATCGCCATAGGCTTCGGGCGAAGGCAGCGCCGTTCCTGGCCAAGTGTCGAGGGTGGGGTGAGTACGTCATGATGCCCGCATTACCGTGGCTAGAAAACCGACGACCGAACTGTCATCGCTCCGAGGTCCGCCTTGATGCCTGAGATCGGGCTGAAACTCGAGACACTCTGCGTGTCGCTGCCCCAGAGGATGCCGGCCAACCACGCCTTGCCGGTCGCTGCCTCATATGAGAAAACAGGCGAGCCGCTATCGCCCTCTCTCGAAACTCCGGTGAACTGATACTGGCAGCGGAGGACCTTGAACGCAGCCATATACGAATCGATGCAGGTCTGTTGGATGATCCCCCCTGTCCATCCAGAGGCCTGCCCTACCTTGCTCAAGGCGGTTCCCTGAAGCAACGACCCGCTCGACAACTCGCCCACGACCGACCACGGTTGGTTCGTTAACTGGAACGACCCACTCTGGGTCCAGTTGCTACCAGTGTACTCTGAGGTTGTTCGGGCGATCGTGTAATCAGTGCAGGCAACGAGCGTGTCGCACTTCGCCAAGGACGCGTCGGAGTATCGACAGGAATAGCCGGCCAGGCAGCCGGTCCCACTAAAAAAGGGGGGATCGGTGACTTCGGTCGCGACATAGTAGATCGATTGGAGCAACGGTTGAAAGGTTTGGGTTCCATCGACCGCGCCAAAGGTGGCGGTACAGTGTGCGTTGGTAACGACGTATCTAAGGGTAGTCTTCTTCGCCTTGAACCCGAGCGTGCAACCAGTGGTCGTAAAAATCGTGAGGCCGCCGTGCACTGGCCGCAATCTGCTCCCGAGGGTGTTGCTCTGCTGTTGCCGAAACGGTGCGATCACGTCCGCGCGGACGCTCTTGTCCGGGATTCCGAGGGCACGGGCCCGAGCTAGAACAATTTCCACGGCCTTCCCGTCCGCCACACCGAAGCGAATGACATTGGCTCGCTCGTCCAGATCGACCGTCGCGAGCCCGTCGATTGGCCCACCTTCGGCCAACGCGTCTCGCCACTGGGCCAATTGGCTGAAAGAGAACTCAACAACGCCGATTCGAATCGACTTGCCGCGAAGCACCGGCTCCTGACCAAAGACCCGAGTGACCGCAGCTCGCGCCCGGTCGCTCTGCGTCAGGTCGGC
>JAYVJS010000396.1:0-2458 GCA_043769075.1 Gemmatimonadota bacterium
CATTGTCTATTCCGGCTCCACCGTCACTTTGAATTCGGCCCTGACCTCGGGGTGGAGCCGGACGGCGACTGAGTGGAACCCCAATTGCTTGATCGGATGTTCGAGCTCGATCTTCCGCTTGTCGATCGAGAAGCCCGCCTTCCCGAGCGCCTCCGCCAAATCGCCGGTCGTGATCGAGCCGAAGAGTTTGTCGCCCTCGCCGGCTTTAGCCTTGAGCTTGAGGTGCGCGGCCGAAAGCTTGGTTCCCAAGTCGGCCGCTTCGGTCCTTTCAGCCGAGTGTTTGGCGACCCGAGACCGTTGCTCGGTTTCAATTCGCTTCTTGTTGCCCTCAGTGGCTTCGAATGCCAACCCCTGAGGCAACAAGAAATTCCGTCCATAGCCGGGTTTGACCCGAACCAAGGCGCCCGCCTTACCGAGCCCCTTTACGTCTTCACGAAGAATGACTTCCATCATTACCTCCAGCGGGAACCGGTCGGTTCCGGAAATCGAGCCAGGTGTCAGCGAGCCCGAGGGTGACTAGCGTTCCAAACGCAATTGGAAGCGCCAGAATGGCGAACGCGAGCAACAGCAACTTGCCGGGAAGGGGCCAGGACGTCGCCGCCGTTTGAGCCACCGCCAACCCCCGCACGGCATACAGGCCGACCCAAACGACCAGAGCGTTGTTGGCGATCCGAGCGGCGGGCTCGCCCAACGGTACCAAGGCCGCTGCCAAGGTAAAGATAGCACCCCAAATGAAGTGATCATTGAATCGAAACCCGCTCCACGGATTCGGGGCCGGTGGCAGGGGCCGAGCGGCGATTCGGTGGTACCAGTGCCAGGCCAGTCCCAAGCCCAGGAGCGCCTGGAGTCCGATCAGCCCCAGAAAAAGGCGAGCGACCGAGTCGGCCGAAGCTACCGTCGCGGCGACCTGTTCTCCCGGCGCACCCACAAGCCACCGATCGATCGAGCCCCGGATCTGGACGGTGACGGCGGCATCGACCGCACGAAGGTCGAGCGAGAACCAACCGACCCAGACGGCCAGTCCGATTCCAGCGGCGCCGATCACGATCAGGGCGCGGGTGACGGTCGAGGCCCTCGGCAGAGCGTGGCATGCCACCACGAAGCCGGCCGCAGCCAAGAGCCCGACGGCACCAATCAGGCGGGAGGTCAGGCCGGCCGTGCTCGCCTCGGCAAGGAGCTTCGAGCTGCCGGCGATGGCCAGCGAGATCCAGAGCCACTCCCGGACCGTCTTTGGGCCGGAAAAGAGTAACAGCAGGGCTAAGGGGGCCAAAAGGAAAAGTGGTGGCGCCAGAAAGAGAAACGCCACCACTAGGATTGCCGTGCTGAACCTGGGACCCGGCCGGGTTTCCGACGGTGTGCTCAGCCGGCGTACCCCTTAATATAGGGCAGGATCGCGAGATACCGGGCCCGCTTGATCGCCACCGCTAGTTGGCGCTGATGGCGGGCAGTGACCCCACTGAGTCGCCGGGGTAGGATCTTGCCCCGCTCGGTCAGAAACCGGGAGAGCAGTTTCTCGTCCTTATAGTCGACGATCCGGATTCGGAGTTCAGCTAGCGGATCGCCTTTTCGGTGTCGGCTCATTCGTCATCCTCCTCTTCGGAATCGGCCGGTTTGACGGCGGCGTAGTTCGGGGGCGTGGGCGGCTCATCATTGACCACAACGAGGTGGCGGATGACCGCGTCGTCGAGTTTGATGGCTCGCTCGAACTCCGGGAGTGTCTTCGCCTCAGCACTGAACGTCGCCACGACGTAGTAACCGGTGTCTCGCTTCTTGATTTGATAGGCGAGTTGGCGGCGGCCCCAGTGGTTCAATTGGGGAGCCTCCGCGTCCGGTGCGGAGACGAGCGCGTGGAACGCGGCGAGTTTGGCATTGATGGTCTCTTCGTCCAGGGCAGGATCGAAGATGTAGACCACCTCGTACGGTCGGGCCATGCACACCTTCCTTTGGTCGAGTTTGCCCCGGCCCTGGGTGCGGAGGGCCGAGGAGGATAGTTTTTCGAACGGCGGAACATAGCTCCCGGCGACCCTGGTGTCAAACCCAAAGCCCTTTGGAATGAACAAGTTAGGAAGTCCATGCGTATCGAATCGATCCAAACCGGACAGCCACGAACGATGGGGAACCCCAACGCCACGGATTCAATCGACGGGGTCTGGACCAGCGCAATCTGGAAGGAGCCAGTGGAGGGCCGGGTCGCCGCTGGGACTCGGGGGTTAAGCGGCGATACCCAGGTCTATACCAAGGGGCATGGCGGGCCGGAGCGGGCGCTGCTGTGGTATCCGAGCGAGCACTACCAGGATTGGCGCTCCGAGTGGGCAACCAAGGACGTCGGCCCGGGTGGGTTCGGCGAAAACCTGACCGTCAGTGGGTTGTCGGAGCAGTCGGTTTGTGTTGGGGATTTGTTCCAGCTGGGCGAGCTTCGGGTCGAAGTGTCGGGCCCCCGCGAGCCGTGTGTGAATTT
>JAYVJS010000397.1:0-8074 GCA_043769075.1 Gemmatimonadota bacterium
CTCCGGGACGGCTTCCGGTGGTCGCCCGATGGGGCCAAGATCGCCTATTGGCGCTTTGACATGACGGGGGTCGGCACCTTCAACCTGTTCAACGCCACCGATTCGCTCTATCCGTTCGTGACGCCGGTCCAGTATCCCAAGGTCGGCACCACCAACTCCGCGGTGACCGTCGGCGTCGTCTCCGCCGACGGCGGCCGGACCACTTGGTTCGAGCTCCCGGATGACCCTCGGCAGAACTACGTCCCCCGAATGGAGTGGGCCGGACCGAACGAGGTCGTGATTCAGCAGATGAATCGGCTTCAGAACACCAACCGGGTTGGGCTCGGAAACGCCACCACCGGCCGAGTCTCGGTGGTGCTGACCGAACGCGATGAGGCCTGGGTCGATGTGGTCGACGACCTGACCTGGCTCGCTCAAGGCAAGGAGTTCCTTTGGGTCAGCGAAGCCGATGGCTGGCGGCATGTCTACCGAGTCAGCCGCGACGGCGCCAAACGTTCGCTGGTCACCAAGGGGGACTATGATGCGATCAGCGTCGAGTCGGTCGACGAGGCCCAGGGCTGGCTCTATTTCATTGCCTCGCCGGACAACGCCACTCAGCGGTATCTCTATCGAACCCGGCTTGATGGGAGCGGTGCGGGCCAACGGGTCTCGCCGGCCGATCAGCCCGGAACCCACCGGTACACCATGGCGCCGAACGCTAAGTGGGCGTTCCATACCTATTCGAGCGCCAACCGGCTCCCGACCACTGACCTGGTCGGCCTTCCGAAGCATGATCTGGTCCGCACCATGGTCAACGACACCGCTCAGCAACGGGCCGTCAGTGCGGTGGTGACCCGGCCGATGGAGTTCTTCAAGACCGACGTGGGGGACGGCGTGGTACTCGATGGGTGGATGATCAAGCCGAAGGACTTCGATTCGACCAAGACCTATCCGTTGTTGATGTACGTCTACGGGGAGCCGGCCGGCCAAACCGCCACCGACCAATGGCAGGGCGGATCGCGAATCTGGTATCAGGCGATTGCCGATCAGGGCTACGTGATTGCCACGGTCGACAATCGCGGCACGCCGTCACCTCGGGGGCGGGCCTGGCGCAAAGTGGTGTACCAGCAAATTGGGGTGCTGTCGAGTCAGGAGCAAGCCGAGGCAGTACGGGTGTTGACGCGGACTCGCTCATATCTCGATCCGAGTCGAGTTGGGATCTGGGGCTGGAGCGGCGGGGGTTCGAGTACCCTGCAGGCCATGTTCCGGTACCCGGATGTGTACCAAGTCGGGATGTCGGTGGCGCCGGTGCCGGATCAGCTGTTGTATGATACGATTTATCAGGAACGGTATATGGGCTTGCCGAGCGTCAATCCCGAGGCATATCAGAAGGCCTCACCGATCAACGTGGCCGAGGGGCTTCGGGGTCGGTTGCTGGTCGTTCACGGGAGTGGGGACGATAATGTTCATTATCAGGGCACGGAGCGGTTGGTCAACCGATTGGTCCAACTCGGCCGGCCGTTTGATTTCATGGCGTATCCGAACCGGAGTCATTGTATCTGCGAAGGGCCGGGGACGACTCACCACGTCTATGAATTGCTGACCCGATATCTAGTCGAGCATTTATCCGCCGGCGGCCGGGCCCGGGTCACGCCCTGAGCGAAGATTCGCAAAGACGCAGGGCGTACGGGTGGACGACCGCGGAACCTGTCAACCGGTTCGCCGAACCCGTGCCGGTCGGCCAGGAAACGACTACGTGTCGACGGGGTTACAGCTGCGCGCTCCCGACGAGCCCCCCAACTGTCTTGACGCCGTATGGCTAAGTAGATAACTGAGATCGTTGATAAAGTGACCGAGTGATCGGCGGGCCGCGAAACCAGACGCCGCATCGATTCGATCGATAAGATTTGATCCAGACTTTGTCTAAACACTGTCACAAGGAGGGCCTACTTGTCGAAGCGGTGGACGACGACAACGAAATCGAACCGAAAGCGGTGCTCCTAACCGTCTCCGTAGTAGAAATAACCGTCGGGATCAGCTCCGGTACCGTGGTTCTACAGCAGGAGAGGCCGAAATCCTTGGATCTTGAAGTGCCGGTCGGTGGTCAAGATATCCTCGATCCGGCGTTCCTTGATGATCACCAGACTGGTACAATCCGTAAACGAATGGCCTTGGTCGTCGAGTTTCTTGAATAGGCTCTGAGCCTTGGCGAACCGCTCCGACCCGACCCATTCCCACTCGACGCTCGACGCCTCCGCCAAATAGGCGAACAAATTCCGAGCGGCATGGGATCCAATCCTGGCCTTCAGCAAGGTGGCGCTCTCGTCGATCACATAGTCACTGGTCACGAGGCTGACCCGCTTTTCGACGAACCGACGGAGCCCGGCCACGACCCGGGCGTGACGGGCATCCTTGCGATCGATCAGCGCGTACCAACCCGAGGTGTCGACGAACGCGCTACCCGCCATACACCACGCGATCAATCTCGGCGTTGCCGAGCACCGTCCCAGGCCCGTCGACGGCAAACTCCTCAATCCGGAACACCGGATCGTTCCGGTCCAACGCCGCCGAGGCTGGGCCGATTGGTTCCAAGCGGGCAATCGGCTTGCCGCGATAGGTCAGAATTAGTCGTTCACCCCGCCCGACGGCCCGGAGCGCCCGGCTCGCATCGCGCCGGAAGGCCAGCATCGAGATCTGTTTCATAACGTGAAGTTACACTTGACGTTCAACTCAATCAACTACCCGCCGAGGGGATCGCCACATTGGGGGGGGGCCCCGGCCCTCAAGAGAGCTCGGCCCTGGCGCGTCTGGCGAGCGAACGACCCGGGCCCCGCAAAAACATCGGTAACGGGGCGACACGCACTGGAAAACCGCGCTTCGCGTCCTGGCTCTGATGGAGGCCGTTCTGCGAGAGCCCTTCGATGGCGGCGGCAAGCCGGAACCACTCAAGCACCTCGGCGGCCACGTGTGGTCACGCCGGATCAACGAAGCCGACCGGCCCGTTTACGAAGTCTTCGCTGACCGGGTCGAATTCTTTGGGCCCGCTAATCGGCGCCGGCCGGCCCGCGACGCGATGTCGATGTCATTGCCCCGGCCGGCGGCTCGGCGGACGAGCCGACGGATCAAGCACCCCCCGCACGTGTTCCAACAGCACGAACGGCGTAAACGGCTTCCGAAGGAAGTTCTCGCCGGCCCTAAGCTCCCCGGTCAAGTCGTCGCCCGGGTACCCGGACATCAAGAGCACTCGGATGTCCGGTCGCTTCGCCTTGATCCGACCCGCCAGCACTGGCCCGCTCATCCCCGGCATCACGACATCGGTCAACAGCAGATCAATCCGAAACTGCGAACTCGCCTCGATCATCAAGGCGTCGTCACCGTCCGCGGCCACCAACACTCGATATCCCTGTTTGGTCAAAATCTTGGTCGCAATTTCCCGGAGACCGGTTTCGTCTTCGACCAACAGAATCGTGGCGTTCGCCCGCGCCGGGGATTTCGGCAACTTCACCAACCCGGGGTCCGACGGCAGTTCCGCTTCGACCCGCGCCAGATACACGGCAAACGTCGTCCCCTTGCCGACCTCGCTCGTCAGCACCAGACCGCCACCGTTCTGCTTGATGGCACCGTAGACGGTCGCCAGACCGAGTCCGGTGCCGCGGCCGGCCGGCTTCGTCGTAAAGAACGGCTCGAAGATCCGAGCCTGGGTGGCCGGGTCCATCCCGGTCCCAACGTCGATCACCTCGATCACGGTGCACTCGCCGAGCGGCGGTGCAATGACCGCCCCGGCAACCGGGCCCTTGACGACCGTTTGAGTGGCCCGAATGGTGATCCGCCCGCCATCGGGCATCGCATCGCGGGCGTTGACCGCCAGGTTGAGCACCACTTGCTCGAGTTGGGCCGGATCGACTCGGACTAATTTCAGGGCCGGCGAGACCTCGAGCGAGATGGCGACATCGGCCTTGATCAACCGGCGGACCATTTTCGTCACCGCCTGGATCGAATCGGCCGGGTCGATGATCCGCGGTTCGATGACCTGCTTTCGGCTAAAGATCAGCAACTGCCGGGTCAGCGACGCGGCCAACTCGCTGGCCCGGGTAATCTGGATCAGGTCGTCGCGAACGGGGTGGTCCTCCGCCAGCAAATCGGCAGCCATTTCGCTATGGCCCACAATCGTGGTGAGGAGGTTGTTGAAGTCGTGGGCCACCCCGCCGGCGAGCTGGCCGATCGCTTCCATCTTCTGGGACTGGCCCAGTTGCTCTTCAAGCAGGATCCGCTCGGTTAGGTCGCGGAGGGTGACAACGATGCCGTGGACCGTCGGTTCATGTAACAGGCTGATCACAACCGCTTCGATCCGGTGCCTGGTGCCTTCGGGGCCGGTGATCCCAACGCGGACCACGTCAGTCTGCCCCGGCTGGGCCAGCCGTTCGCTCAGCACCCTTGCGAAATCCGCCCGACTGGGCGGATCGACCAGGTCGCTGAGGTTGGTGCCCAGCAACTGGACCGGGGTCCGCGACCACAACGCCTCGGCCGAAGGAGCGGCATAGCGGAGGGTGAGTTGCTGGTCGGCGATAAGGATGACGTCGGAGGTATGGCGGACCAGGGCGGCGATCCGGATGTCGGCATCGATGGCGGCGCGAACGGCTTGGAGCCGGCTGTTGTGCCGCATCGCGATCATCTGGCGGATGACCAGCAGGGCCATCGCGGCGATAGTCACCATCACCACTGGGCCGACAGCCAGGTCGGTTGATTCGAGACCGATCCGAGCCACCAGCAGCGCGAGGGCACCAACGGCCACCCACGGAACCGGGCTGGTGCTTTCGACTGAGGCGTCGGCCCACGGCCATTTCCACCCGAGCCGGACGGCTTCAGCGGCCCCGACGTTGCATCCAACTATGGCTAGGGACATGAACGGACTGAGGAAAAACACGAGCCGATCGGGCACATCGGCCACGATGATCCCAAAGTTGGCGACAGAGTACATCACCACGGAGAGGACCGCGAGCATGAACGGCAAGGCTGACTGTCTAGCCGAGCCACGGAGGATCGCCACGGACACTACCGCCACCATTGCCGCCCAAACTACTGACGTCTTGCCGACTTCGGTCGCGAGATTCGGGCCTCCTCGCACGAAGTACCAGAAATAGAGCCCGACCGCCAGTCCGATAACGGCCAAGTCAACGGCCAAATAGCCCCAATACCGCCGCCCCCGGTCGGGGGGCCAGAGCAAAAGGCCGATCACGCTGAGCGGGCCAACCGAGAGGCCAACCGGTCCGGCAAGTTGATACCAGGCGCTCCCATCCTTGAAGCCCGCCAGCTGGCCGATTGGTCCAATGCTGATGGCCAGCGCAGGGGCCACCGCTGAGGCCGCCATCAGCCACGCCGGAATCCGTACGGGGTGATCGAACGGGCGGCCGGATACCGCGCGAAGCCAGATGGAAGCGGTGCCCAGTCCCCCAAGGACAATCCCGGCGATCATGGCCCACCCAAGCCACTGCGGAGCTGCAAAAAGGGGAATGACCTGGAGCAGGACCGAAACGCCAATGACGGCCAATGGCAGGCCGCCGCGGTTCGCAACCCAGTCGCGCAACCAACGACGTAGTTGGTCCCAGCGAGGCAAACGATAGAGGGGGTCAGGCACCCGCGAAATGTACGGGGTCGGCGGAAGATTTGGAAACGGGGCCGCCTGAGTCGCGACGACGGCTCAGGCGGTATTCGTCCGACTGATCGGACGACTAGCTAGTTGCCGCTGCCACCGCCGCGCTTGCTCATGATTTCCCAAACCACATAATTCCACCCGCCCTCAGTCTTCTCAGTGACCGAGCCCATCTTGGTCACGGTCGGCTTAACGTACGTGAGCTTCTGCATGATCCTGCTCCTGGTTTGAAGGACTACTCGAAAACGCCAACCCGTCATGGGCCGGCAAGGAAACCCCGTACCGCTGCCACCAGCCCGACCGAACCGCCAGCCAGGTTTCCAGCGACAACGTCAACAACAACAGCCCGCCGGCTTCCGAATTGCCGCGGCGGGCGGCCTGATAGGCCGCAGCGAAGCGCTCCCGGGAAATGCACCCGAGATCGGCCAAATGAGAGTCGGCAATCAGCCGCTCCAAGACATTTGAATGATGATTGAGCGACCAGACGATCCGGCCATCGATCGCTCCCTTCCCTTCCCGGTTCCGCACCCGCGCGGGCAGTAGATCGCCCACGGCCTCGCGGAGGATCCACTTCTGCCGCCCGTTCCCGACCCGGAGTTCCACCGGCAGTCGCATCCCGAATTCCACCAAGGGCCGGTGGAGGAAGGGATAGCGGATCTCGAGTCCGTCCTCGAACACGCCCCGTTCGAGCGCCACGTCCACCGACCCCATCTCGATCGCCACCTGCTCGGCCACGATCTGCCCGGGTTTCGATGCCTGCCGCTCCAGCCACTCCGCCAACCCAAACTCAGCCGCCAGCGCCGGATTCACCCAAGCCGGTACTGATTCAGGCTGCCGCACCAACCGGCGACGGAGCCACTCCGGCGCAATCGGGCCGACGGCGTGTTGGGCCGCCAAGCCCCAGAAGGAGCGGCGCCGATTGACCGCGAACTCCGTGAGCCGGCTCATCGCCTCGCCGACCCGGCCCTGGGCCACCAGATCGGCGAGAAAATCATCCGGACAGGAGAGGTAGTTGTCGGAGCCAAACCCGCTCAACATCACTCGACCACCGGCGTCGCGAACCGTTCGCGCCATTGCTCGGTCGCGGGCGTAGAAGGGCAAGAACGCCCGCGGCTCGGCGAACGACGGGATCCCGAGGTCGTCGGGCTGCCACGCCGCATAGTTCTCGACCCGCTCGTTTCGAACGCCCCACATCGCGGCAACCGCATTGGAATAGGGGGTTTCGTCGCCCTCGGACAACGAGTCGACCACCGACAAGGTGCCGGCCAGCGCCGGCCCCCTTCCCTGCCCAGCCAAGCTCGACGCCATCCCGACCACCGATGACGAATCGAGGCCGCCGGACAACTGCGACCACACCGACAGACCGTCGTCCATTTGGGCCTGAACGGCCTCGCTGAACAACTCGCGGAAGGCCGCCTTGGTGTCGCCCAGGTTGGTGACTGAACGGGCCGGAGTGAACTCGGCCGGCTGCCAATAAGCCTGAACCGTGGTCGTGGCCTGGTCGGCCGTGAGCCAGGACCCCGGCGTGAGCCGAGTCACATCGCGGTACATCGTTCGGCTGGTACCTCGAGGCAGCCCCACCAAGAACTGGCCGATGAACCCACGATCGTACCCAGTGGTCTCGAAGCAGTCGAGGTGCGACCCGATCGTGATCCGGTTGCCCTTGCGTTGGTAGAACAACGCCTTGACGCCAAGCCCATCGCGGGCAGCCACCACCCGGCCCCGGTTCTGATCCCACAGGATGACCGCAAAATCACCGACCAGATCGCGAAAACCGGCGGTGCCATGGCGGAGATAGTGGTCAACCACCAACTCGAGATCCTGGGTCGGATTGGCGTCGGCAGGCCCTACCTCACGCCGGTTGGTGATCCGGACGTTCCCCAAGGCCAGCACGCCACGCCGGTTCACGACCCACGGACGGCGGAACGTATCGCTGGGCACCCAGGCCGCGGCCCACGATCCCTGAAGAGCCACCTCGATTTGCCCGGAACCCTGCCCGTGTGCCGGCAGCGCGGCGGTCAGGGCATCAACGCCCACCGCACCGCCCGCCAGGTCGACCACGCAAAGAAACGGATTCACGCGAACGCCTCAGGAAACGGGACGAACTTCACCAGCTGATCGGCGTTCTCGTACACCGGCTGGCCATCAAGTTCGACCCAGGCATGAGCCCGAAACGGATACGGCTGAACCCCGACCCGGAGCGCCCCGGCGTGACCGGCCCGCCGGAGTAGAACATGGAGCGCAACGGACTGTTCGAGACAAATGGCCCGGCCAGGAAAAAAGGCCGCGGCCGTTGCCACCGCGCGGGCCACTTGCTCGGCATCGGCGCGAGGGGGGCGATTCCGAAAGCGGTCACCCAGCCATTTCGCGGCTCGAACCGTGCGCCGAAACCCCGCGAACTTGAGCGAGGCCCGGGCGGCCGCGACGACGATGAACGCCGAGACG
>JAYVJS010000398.1:0-6948 GCA_043769075.1 Gemmatimonadota bacterium
GCGGCACTGCAGGAGGGGGTCCCGTACACGACCACCATGACGGCGGCGGCCGCGGCCTCCGACGCGATCATTGCGCTTCGAAGCCGAACCGGTGAGGTCCGTTCGCTCCAGGAGTGGCATGAGATGGCCCGGGCCTTCATGGCAGAGCCCAAGTCGTGACCTCGGCGCGGGACCCGGATTTCGCGCGGGCGATCCGCGAGGCGATTCGGGGGGAGGTCCGGGAAGGGGAGGGCTTGGCTCGATACGGTACCTACCGGATCGGTGGCCCTGCAACGATCGTGTTGCCCGCCGATGCCGAGGATGTCGCGCGGGCGGTGCGCCTCGCCGATAGTGCCGGGATTCCCTGTTTTCCCATTGGGCTCGGTTCCAACCTCCTATTGCCGGACCTCGGAATGGACGCCCTCGTCATCCGGCTCGGCAAGGGTGTCGACCAGATCGACCAAGCCGGTGATCGGTGGCGCCTCGGTGCCGGCCTCCCGGCACCGATTGCGGCCCGGAAGACGGCCCAAGCTGGCTGGGCGGGCATTCACATGATGGTTGGGGTGCCCGGAACCGTCGGCGGCGGTGTGTACATGAACGCCGGATGCCACGGTGGCCAATGGGCCGATACGGTCGAGTCGGTCTTGGCCATGGACCGACGGGGTGAACCTCGGGTGTTCTCTCGGGTTGAGATTCCGTTCCAGTATCGGTGGAGCGGACTCGAGGGATGGGTGGTACTGGAGGCAACCGTGCGTTTGGTGCCAGGGGATGCCGCGACCTTGGCCGAGGAGGTTGCCAAGCTGTTCGCCTGGCGGCAGCAGGGGACGCCTTTCAACGCGCCCTGTTGCGGGAGCGTCTTCAAGAACCCGGACCTGGGTGCCGACGACCGACGAACCGCCGGGCAACTGATCGAGGCGGCCGGGCTGAAAGGGACCCGGATTGGCGGAGCGCAAGTTTCCCCGATGCACGCGAATTACTTCGTGAACGTCGGCGGGGCGACCGCCGCCGATGTTCTCCGATTGATCGAGACGACGCAGCAACTCGTCTCCGAGCGATGTGGGGTCCGGCTCGAACCCGAGGTGAAAGTGATCGGATCAAGAGGCGAATATCTAACCGGAGTGAGCGGTCATGGCTGATTTCTTCGTGCATGAGTCGAGCTACGTCGACGACGGGGCGGTGGTGGGGCGGGGCTCGAAAGTCTGGCATTTTAGCCACATCATGGCGGGCGCCGTGATCGGCGAGCGATGCAACCTCGGGCAAAACGTCGTCGTGATGCCCGGGACCAAGATTGGAGACAATGTGAAGATTCAGAACAATGTCTCCATCTACGAAGGCGTAGAGTTGGAGGATGACGTGTTCTGCGGCCCGAGTTGCGTGTTCACCAACGTCCTCAACCCGCGGAGCCATGTCTCCCGCAAGTCGGAGTATCAACGGACCCTGATCAGGCGGGGGGCCACGATCGGGGCAAATGCGACCATCGTCTGTGGCGGTGAGATCGGCGCGTATGCGTTTATCGGTGCCGGCAGCGTGGTCCGGGGGAACGTGCCGGCCTACGGATTAATGGTTGGAGTGCCGGCCCGGCGGATTGGCTGGATGTGCCAATGCGGGGTCCGGCTGAAGGTCGAGGCGGGCGGCGGAACCTGTCGTCAGTGCGGGACCGCCTATCGGGAAATCAACGGTTCTTTGGCCCCGGTTGACTCACCCGGGTGAGTCCTTCTAAGTTATGCTCAGTGCAAGACTTGCGGGTCGGTGCCGGCCTCAAGATTTGGCCCCAGTTTCAGAATTGAGGACCGCCGTCGTGACCGTGCCGCTGCTCGACCTCAAGGCGCAGTACGCCACCATCAAGGCCGATGTTGCCCAGGCGATCGCCTCGGTGATCGAACGCCAAGAATTCATCATGGGCCGGGAGGTCGGAGAACTTGAGGGAGTCGTCGCCGGCTTGTGCCACACCAAGCACGGGATCGGCTGTGCCAGCGGCACTGATGCGATTCTGCTTCCCTTGGTCGCCCTCGGTTTGAAGCCGGGCGATCAGGTCATCGCCCCGAGCTTCACTTTCTTTGCCACGGCGGGGACGATCCACAATGCCGGGGGGACGCCGGTCTTTGTCGATATCGATCCCGAGACGTTCTGCGTCTCGCCCGCCGCGATCGAGGCGGCCATAACGCCCCGGACCAAAGCGATCATCGTGGTGCACCTGTTTGGCCAGATGGCGGCTATGGACGCGATTGTCGATATCGCGTGCCGTCATGGTTTGCCGGTCATCGAGGATGGGGCCCAGGCCATTGGGGCCCGCCGTTTGGTTGACGGCACCTGGCGAATGGCCGGTGAGATGGGCTGGTGCGGGACGTTGTCTTTCTTCCCGAGCAAGAACCTCGGCGGCTTTGGAGACGGCGGCATGATGGTTACCCAACAGGACGACTTGGCGGCCCGGCTCCGCCGACTCCGGCTCCATGGAGGAGCCAAGCAGTACCACCACGAGGAGGTGGGGACCAACAGTAGGCTCGACACCCTCCAGGCCGCCGTTCTGCTCGCGAAATTCCCCTATCTGGCCGGCTGGAGCCAGGCCCGCCGGGATCGGGCAGCCCAGTACTCGGAACAATTTGCCGGGCACGCTGAGATCCAGGGGCCTAAGACGGACCCCGCGAACGAGCACATCTTCCACCAGTACACCATTCGGGTACCCCGCCGCGACGAGCTAATGGCGCACCTCAAGGCCAACGGCATCGGTTGTGCAGTTTACTACCCGGTTGGACTCCACCTTCAGCCGTGTTTTGCTCCACTTGGGTATGGGCAGGGGTCGTTACCGGAAACTGAGCGGGCGATGAAGGAAGTGATCTCGCTGCCGGTGTACCCGGAGTTGACGCCGATCCAGGTTGACCGGGTCGCAGGGGCGGTTCGAGGCTTCTTCGGGTGAGTTTGCTCCGAGTCGGGGTTATTGGGGCTGGCGTGTGGGGGCGAAATCACGTTCGCACCCTGGCAACGATGGCCGGAGTTGAGCTGGCCGGCGTTTGCGACCTGTCCGCCGCTGTCAGGGATCGAACCGTACGTGCGTTCCCCGGTGTGTTCGTGACGGACTCGGTCGATCTGCTGTTGGATCGGGTCGACGCAGTGGTCGTCGCTACCACGGCCCGGACCCACGCGGCTCTTGGCCTGCAGGCGCTCAAGGCAGGGAAGCCGGTTTTGATTGAGAAGCCCTTCGCGTTGACGGGCGCGGATGCGCTTGCCCTTGCGGAGGAGAGCGAGCGCCGAAAGGTGCCGGCTCTGGTCGGGCACCTGCTTGAGTTCCATCCGGTGGTCGACCGGCTCCGCTCCTTGGTTCAGGCGGGGTCGCTGGGTGAGGTCTACTACCTCTATTCCCAGCGGCTCAACCTCGGCCAAGTTCGGCCGGATGAAAATGCGTTGTGGAGTTTTGGCCCTCACGATATTTCGGTGGCCCTCTACCTGTTGGGGGAGGCCCCGGAAACCGTATCGGCCCAAGGCCATTCGTATCTTCAGCGGGGTATCGAAGACGTCGTCTTCTTGGTGATGCGGTTTCGGTCAGGGGTGGTCGCGCACGCCCATATGTCCTGGCTCGACCCCCATAAGGAGCGGCGCCTGACGGTGGTCGGGTCGAAACAAATGGCGGTGTTCGATGACATGGCGCCGCGGGAGAAGCTCCGGCTCTACGACAAGGGCGTCGATCGGCCGCCTGAGTATGGCTCGTATGGTGAGAGTCTGGCCGTTCGCGAAGGCGACATTTTGATTCCGAAGGTGAATAACGCCGAGCCGCTTGGGCTTGAGCTGGCACATTTTGTGAACGTCGCGCGAGGCGAACCTGCCACGCGGGCGGATGCGATGGATGGTTTGCGGGTTGTCCGGGTGTTGGAGGCTGCCACAAGGTCCTTGAAGGACGGTGGACGGCCAGTCCTTGTGGAGGGATAGACCATGGGTTCATTGGCGGAGAAGTTGATCAAGAAGGCCGAGGGGCGTGACGCTCTGTTCGGTATCATCGGACTTGGGTACGTCGGGCTACCCCTTGCCGTGGAGCTCGGGAATGCCGGGTACAAGGTTCTTGGCTTCGATGTGAGTCAACGAGTGGCTGACGGGCTCAACTCGGGAAAATCCCACATCAAGGACATTTCCGACGCGCAGCTCAATGCGGTCGTCTCAAAGGGACTGTTCTCCGCGACGACAGACGGCGCCAAGCTATCGGCATGCGACGCGATCTCGATTTGTGTGCCAACGCCCCTGTCGAAATTCAAAGACCCTGACGTGAGCTACATCGTTGCGGCCACCGAGACGATTAAGAAAGTGCTCCGTCCGGGCCAGGCCATCATTCTGGAAAGCACGACCTACCCGGGGACGACCCGGGAGATCATGCTCCCGGCCCTGGAGAGTACCGGTCTCAAGGTCGGCCAGGACTTTTTTCTGGCCTTCAGCCCAGAGCGAGTCGATCCAGGCAATCCGAATTTCCAGACCAAGAACACCCCGAAAGTGGTTGGGGGCATTACCGATGATTGCCGTCGCGTCGTGATGGCGCTCTACCAACCTGCCATTGACCACTTGGTCCCCGTCAGTACCACGGAGGCCGCCGAACTGGTCAAGCTGCTCGAGAACACTTTTCGCAGCGTCAATATCGGTTTGGCGAACGAGATGGCGATCGTGTGCGACAAACTCGGCGTCGATGTCTGGGAAGTGATTGAAGCCGCGGCCACGAAGCCGTTTGGCTTCATGAAGTTCCTCCCGGGACCGGGCTTGGGTGGGCACTGCATTCCGATCGATCCCCACTACCTCGCCTGGAAGATGCGGGGGCTCAACTACAAGACCCGATTCATCGACCTGGCCGGTGAAGTGAATACTGAGATGCCGGTGTTCTGGGTCGGCAAGGCCAGCGAAGCACTCAATGATGTTGGGAAATCAGTGAAGGGCGCCTCAGTGCTCGTCCTTGGGATCGCCTACAAGCGGGACATCGAGGACATGCGGGAGAGTCCCGCGCTCGATATTATGCGACTCTTGGAGGGGCGGGGCGCTAAGGTTACCTACCACGATCCGTTTGTCCCCAAGTTCGAAGAGAACGGCCACCAGGCGTTCTCGGTCCCGTTTTCCCCTGCGGCGTTGGCCGCGGCGGATTTGGTGGTCATCGTCACCGATCACTCGACCTTCGACTACGACGCGGTCCGGAAGCATTCGAAGGTTGTCCTCGATACCCGGAACGCTTTGAAGCGTCCCCGGAAGGCCTAAGTCATGAGGGTGGCGGTCATCGGGTCCGGCTACGTTGGGCTGGTAGCCGGAGCCTGCCTCGCCGAGACTGGGAACGAAGTCGTGTGTGCGGATGTCGACGCGTCCAAGATCGAAAGACTCCGTCGCAACGAGATTCCGATTTACGAACCGGGCTTGGAGCCGATGGTCGCCCGGAATCAAGTCGAAGGGCGGCTCACCTTCACGGCGGACGTCGGGGCGGCAGTTCGTCACGGGCAGGTCGTCTTCATTGCCGTCGGAACTCCCCCCGGCGATGATGGATCCGCCGATCTGCGCCATGTCCTCGCCGTCGCGAAGGCGATCGGCCAAAACCTCAATGAGCCCAAAGTGGTGGTGACGAAGTCCACGGTGCCAGTGGGGACGGCGGAGGAGGTGCGCGCGGCCATTCGGAGCCAGAGTAACGGGACGTTCTTCATGGCCTCCAATCCGGAATTCCTGAAGGAAGGCGCGGCGATCGATGACTTCATGAAGCCGGATCGGGTAGTCGTTGGGATCGACTCGCCCGAGGCTCGCGACGCGATGGGGCAACTCTACGCGCCGTTTCTCCGAACCGGCAATCCAGTACTGTTCATGGATATTCCGTCAGCCGAAGTCACCAAGTACGCGGCGAACGCCATGCTCGCCACCAGGATTTCCTTCATGAATCAGATCGCCCAGCTGTGCGAACGGGTCGGGGCGGACGTCGGGGCGGTCCGCCGGGGCATTGGAAGCGATCGGCGGATCGGGCCGGCCTTCTTGTTTCCGGGGCCTGGGTACGGAGGGTCCTGTTTCCCAAAGGACGTCCAGGCTCTGGTCCGGACCGGAAGGGCCATCGGGCTGGCCACCGACCTATGGGATGCGGTGGAGTCCGTCAACGAACGGCAAAAGCAGGTCTTGCTCGATAAGCTTCGGGGCGCCCTTGGGTCCCTGCGAGGGCGCCGGATCGCGGTCTGGGGGTTGGCCTTCAAGCCTGAAACCGACGACATGCGCGCGAGCCCCTCGATTCCGCTGATTGAAGGCATTCTCGCCGATGGCGGGACGGTGGCCGCCCACGATCCCCAAGCCATGGGAACCGCCCATGATGTGTTTGGAGACCGGATTCAATACGGGAAGGACCCGTATGAGGGAGTCCGGGGCGCCGATGCACTGGTGATCGTGACCGAATGGCTGCTGTACCGCAACCCCAATCTCGAACGAGTCAAGGCCGAGCTTCGGACGCCGTTGATCGTGGATGGCCGCAACTTGTTTGAGCCGGATCGGATGAAAAACGCCGGGTTCCAGTACCTGAGCATCGGCCGCCCGTCGTGAGGATCCTGATCACTGGAGCTGCGGGCTTCCTTGGGTCGCACTTGACGGACCGGTTTCTCGCCGAAGGGCACCGGGTGGTCGGGATGGACAACTTCATTACCGGCAGCCCATCGAATCTGATCCACCTCGCCGAGAACCCGAATTTCGAGTTCGTCGAGCATAATGTTTCGACCTACCTGCGTGTCGACGGTCCCCTTGACGGCGTACTCCACTTTGCCTCACCCGCCAGTCCGATCGACTATCTCCGGTATCCGATTCAGACCCTCAAGGTTGGGTCCCTCGGCACCCACAACGGACTTGGGCTCGCCAAGGCCAAGGGGGCTCGGTTTCTCCTCGCCTCGACGTCCGAAGTGTACGGCGACCCCCAGGTGCATCCCCAACCGGAGACCTACTGGGGCCACGTCAATCCCGTCGGCCCGCGAGGAGTCTACGACGAGGCAAAAC
>JAYVJS010000399.1:0-4506 GCA_043769075.1 Gemmatimonadota bacterium
GTCGGGTGGTTGGCTGATCGATCTGGGTGAGCGCGCCCGGGAAGATCCGGCTCCCCATGCACTCCGGATGCAGTGGTCCGGTCCGGCTGAGTTTAGCGCGACCTTTGGATTTGAGACCAGTAGCGACCTGACGACGTGGCGTGACGGAGGCAGCGGCCAGTTGATGGCCCTGGCGTCGGCGTCGGGGCCGCTGACTCAAGCGGTCATTCGTTTGCCCAGCGACGGGGGCCGTTTCGTTCGGTTGGTGTGGGCCGATGCCGCCGCCGCTCCGGCGCTGACCGGCGCCAAGGTGATTGCCGCCGCCCGTCGCGATGTGGCGCTCGATCCGCCGACGGAATTGGAGTTCAGCGCCACGGCCGATACCGCCGGCGCCCTTCAATTCGATCTGGGGGGAGCGTTGCCGCTCGTCGAGGTCGATCTCCGGTTGGCCCCGGGAACCCGGGTCGCCCCGGTCCGGGTCCAAGGCCGAGTCCGACCAGACCAGCCCTGGACCGAAATCGGCGCCGGGGTGTTCTACCGGCTTGAGCGCGGCAACGCGGAGGCCAGCATCTCGCCGCCGATGACGTTGCTGGCCAGGGTTCGCTACCTAAAGGTCGTCCCTGATTCTCGGGCCGCCGCGCTCGACGCCGCCCAAACGAAGCTCGTGGTCCGAGCGTCGTTAGCCAGCCTGGTGTTCGCGACCCAGGGCCAGCCCCCGTTCCGATTGATGGCGGGGTCGAGTACCGCTCTGTCGAGGGCCCTCCCGGTCGGGACGCTAGTGCCGATGCTTGCGGAGGAACGCGCCCGGTTTGGCCGAGCGACGCTGGGCGACTGGAGTGAGGTGGCCTCGGTCGCAGAGGCTGAGGAATCACAACGGAAGCGGGCGGCCCTGCGGCCATACCTCCTCTGGACGGTGCTGCTGGCGGGCGTGGCGGGGCTCGGCTTTATGGTGTGGCGCCTGGCCCGAGGCCCCCGGGCCGCGAGTTAGCTAGTCTGAAGAGAGCCGCCAGGACGAAGGTCGCGGCCCCCACGGCCGTCAGTTCCTCGCCAGCATTCGGATCAGCCGGGACATCTTGTACGCCGCTAGGGCATCCGCCGCCCGGTATCGAACCGTCGTCCCATCGACCCGCTCCATTCCGGGTACGAACATCACGGCGTCGGCATCGGAGGCAATGCTGAGCTCCACCTCGAGCGTAATCGGAGCCGTGATGACCACCGGCGTCATCTGCGCTCGTCGCCCGAGGGCTGCCCTAACGCCACCGGTGATCCTCTCTCTGGCCACCGTCGGGTGGAGTGTCTTGGCCGCGGTA
The DNA here is from genome assembly GCA_043769075.1 of Gemmatimonadota bacterium. Taxonomy (GTDB): domain Bacteria; phylum Gemmatimonadota; class Gemmatimonadetes; order Gemmatimonadales; family GWC2-71-9; genus SHZU01. Next base: position 1,290 of record JAYVJS010000399.1, read on the forward strand.
GATCCAATCCCTTCCTTCACGGCGATGGCCTCGACGCCGGGAAAGAATTTCTTGGCTTCCTCAGCGAAGACTCGATCGCCCGAGACAAAGACCACCGGCACCTTGTAGTACCCGGCCACCATGCCCGCGGTTCCATACTCGCCGACTTCGCGCCCATTGATCAGGACGTGACGCAGCGCGTGGCTGTAGGTGTGGCCCATGACCGCGTCGACCTGATTGGCATGTCCGTGGTATCCGATGAAGACCACCCCATCGAAGGTTCCATCGAGGCCCTCGACCATCCCCATCGGCTTTGGGCTGCCGGTGATCAAGGTCGCCCGGCGGTCGAGGAGGTCGGCCCGCAGGTTGGTATGACTTCCGTGGGCATCGTTCACCACGACTTCCGACGCGCCGGCCTCGAACGCCCCGGCGATCGCCGCGTTGGTCTCCGCCAGCATCAAGGGCCGGGCCCACTCGTAGTCGGCCCCGCCGGCCTGAGCATTCGACACCACACCGGCAATCCCCTCCATATCCACCGAGATGTAGACCTTGAGCTTCTGTTGGGCGTCAGCCTGACCGGCAAGCAACAGTAGGGCCAGCGCGGGGATCCACCGGGTCGTCATGAGGCACACATCCTTAACGGTTAGGCAGAGTCGACGATCGCTTCAGCTTCAATTTCAACTCGAAACTCCTCGCCAATCAACTCGGCTCGGACCAGGGTGTTGGCCGGCTGGATGGCCCCGAAGCGCTCGCCATGCGCGCGGGCGATCGGCTCCCAGTCGGCCACGTCTCGAACGAACACCCGGGTTCGAACAACCTGCTCGAGGCGCCCGCCCAAGGACTGGATCGCGCCTTCGATCTTGTCGAACACAAAATGAGCTTGGGCCGCCGGGTCATCGCCGCCGATCAGCCGATCTCCGTGGCTGGCGGTGGTCCCGCTCACCAGGATCCGATTGCCGATTCGAACCGCCCGGGAGTAACCCGCCATCGTCTCCCAACTGGTGCCCGAGAGCGCCAAGGTCTTGCCGGCTACGCCTGGTCGGGTCGGATAGGGCGGAGGAAACTCACTGACGTGGTGACTCAGATCGCCCGACGCGGTGAGGAACGGTGGCTTTCGGTACTCGTCGCCCGAGTCGCCCGGGATCGGCGTGAGCCCGTTCACCGCAGTGGCCAGCTCGGCGCGATCGGACTCGGTCAATCGGAGACCGAAGAGCCGGAGATTGTCCTCCAAGTGGCTCGACTGGGCCAACCGGGCCCCGATGATGACCGCCCCAACCCCGGCGTGATCGAGGACGTACCGGCTGGCCACATTCGCCATCGAAACGCCATGCCGGCCGGCCACCGCACTGAGGGCCGTCAACACTCCTTGCAACCGGGCCCAGCCGCCGGTTTCCGTCACGAACCGGCCGTACTTCATTTCGGACCAGGTCGCATCGGCCGGTACCGCCGGAGCAGGTTTGCCTAACCATCGTTCCGTCAGATAGCCGCCCGCCACCGTTCCGTAGCAAAGCAGCTTGACCTGATGAGCCTCGCAGAACGCCGTCATCGCACGGGCCGGGCGACGGTCGAGCAATGAGAAGCACACTTGGTTCGACACCACCGGAATGCCGGACCCAACCACGATCCGCAGGTGTGCCGTATCGAAATTCGTGAGCCCCAAGTGCCGGATCAGGCCCTGCTGGCGAAGTTCGTCGAGCCAAAACAGCCGATCGAGCCAACTCGGGTCGGCGTAATTCCAGGCGTGGAACTGGAGCAGATCGAGCGCCGGCATCTTCATGCGGTCGAGGGCCCGTTCCACCGCGGCCCGGACTTCCTCCCGGCTGCCGGCCCCCGGCGTTGGAACCCATTTGGTAAAGAGCTCAACCGGGGAGGTGCTTCCGCTTCGGAACCGGCCCGCCACCACCTCGGCCGACCCATAATGATCGGCCATGTCGAAGCTGGTGAGTCCGGCGGCGACATACGGCGCCATCGACCGAGCGGTGGCGTCGAGATCAAGCACCCGGCCGTCGCGCTCCATGTCGGCGATTTGCCAGAGGCCCGTGACGACGCGGGAAATGTCCAGTCCGGCCCCAAGCCGGCACCGCTCAACGGAGTTCATCTCAAGCCGGGAGGAATGTGAACATCAGGACCCCAAGCACGAACCAGATCGCGGCGTAGGCGAACTGATAGCCGATGAAACGGCGGAAATCGATCCGGGCCATCCCGGCGCCGATCGCGGCCCAAAACGGGGTGATCAAGTTTCCCATCTGGTCGCCGACGCCCACCGCCAACAGGCCCCGCTGAACCGACACCCCAACCGTCGTGGCCGCGGTGCTGGTTACAAAGCCCTGAATGACCCATTGGCCGCCGCTCGAAGGGACGAACGACGCAACGATGGTCGACGCGAGGGCCGTCAGAAAGGGGAAGGTGTAGCGGGTTGAGATCGCCGCGAAGGCGCCGGCAAACGAAGCGCCCACGGTGGTAAACTGAATCAAGCCGGCGACGCCACCGTACAAATGATACATCACGACGATCGGCCAGCACGAGAGGATCGAGGTTTGGAGGGCATTGGTGAAGTTCTTGACCGTGCGGTGTACCAGAAGCGCCAGGATCAACAGGACGGTGTTGAGCGAGTTGAGCTCGAGGCCGGCGCCTTTGACGACGAAGTGGTAGTAGACCCATCCGCCCAAGGCCACGCAGAGCAAAAGGATCGGGATCGAGCTTCGCTCGACCCGGTCCGACATGGTCGGGGCCGCCCCTGAGTCGATCGGCTCGGCCTTGGCCCCGACGATCGGATCGGCCAGGTGGTAGGCGTCGGGGAATTTCGACAGGGGGTCTGGGTGAGTGGGGCTCAGGAACTTGGCGGCGATGAGGACCGCCACGAAAAACACCCCGATGAAGAGCAGGGAAGCGGGCGCCCAGATCGTGGTGGCCAGCGGCATTAAGCCGGTTTGCTTCTCGAGGAAATGGCCCGGCGTGTTCATCAGAAGGGCCGCACTGGAGGACAGCCCGTACTGCCACACCGATCCGGCCGCCGTGACCGTCGCCAGCAGAAAGGGAAAATCGAGCGAGATCCCCTTCTGTTCGGCCTCCCGGGCAAAGTAGATCGCCACCAACGGCCCGAGCGCGACGGCCAGTCCCCAATACAAATAGGCCAAGCAAGCCACGACAAAGCAGGCCAGGGCCACCACCCCCCCGCGCGTGGTCGGAATCTGGGATAGCCGAGCTACCAGCCGGCGGAACACCGGCGCCGATCCGA
>JAYVJS010000400.1:0-9785 GCA_043769075.1 Gemmatimonadota bacterium
CCCGCTGGGTCGGGCTGATGAGTTCGGCTCCTCCATCGTTCCGGGGGAAGGCGCCCAAACCCAGATGGCCCGGCCGCTCGCCCCGATGCAGATCATGGATATTCGAATCGACCGGCTCCAGAAGCTCTCTGAAACGATCAAGGACAAGTTGGGGAAGATTCCACTGCTCGACTCCCTCAAGAACCACGTCGAGATCACGATGACGGAGGAGGGATTACGGATCGAATTGTTGGAGGACTCGACGGCGCAATTCTTCGAATCCGGCGGCGCCACCATGAGCGCGCGGGGGCAGCAGCTGTTGACCGTGATCGGGGCTGAGCTGGGGGTCGATTCGAATCTGGTCCAACTCGAGGGCCATACGGACGCCCGCCCCTACGCCTCCAAAACCGGATACTCAAACTGGGAGCTCTCGGCCGACCGGGCCAATAGCGCTCGTCGCATTCTGACCGCCGGGGGCGTCGCCACCGGCCGGGTCGCGGCGATCCGCGGAATGGCCGACCGCAACCTTCGCTATGCGGAAGCGCCATTCGACCCGCGCAATCGGCGGATCAGCATCCTCGTGCTCCTGGATCGCCGAGTCGGCCAGATCGAAGTGTCGGCTGACAGCATCCGGGCCGCCCTGAAACCGCGATGACGATCCTTACGGGCACGGTTCTCCTCGTGGACGATGACGGTCTCGTTCTTCAGGGCTATGCGGGTCTGTTGGCCCGTCATACCGAGTTGCGGGTCCTCACCGCCGACTCGGCCCTCAAGGGGCTCGAAGCGGCGAGAGTCCATCGGCCGGACCTGATCCTCAGCGATCTTCGGATGCCGGAGATGGATGGATTCGAGCTCTGCCGTCAGATTCGTCAAGAACCAAGCCTCCAGGCGACGATGTTCGTCATCGTTACCGGCGTGCCCGACGCCCATGCGGGGCTCGACCCAGCGGCCGGCATCGATGACCTCATGGTCAAGCCGGTCATCGCGGTTGAACTCGAGGCCAAGATCCGGGCGATGCTCCGGTTGAAGCGGCTGCACGATCAACTCCGGGCCGACAAGCTGGAATTGGAACGGCTCCATCGTGCGGACGAGGATCGCTCGGAACGGCTCCTCAGCCTCCTGGCGCAGATCGTGGATCTGAGCGTTCCGGGTGCGGCCCTTCGGGGAGTCGAGACCGCCCGGTTGGCGGCTCGAATGGCGGAGCGATTTGAGATCCCCGCCGCGCTGATCAAAGATCTAGAAGTGGCGGCCCGTCTCCACGAGATCGGTAAGGTGATCATCGCCGCCGATCGGACCGGGCTGGAAGGCCCCGAGGACGCGATCGAGGGCGACCAATGGCGCTATGCCGTCGCCGCGAAGGAACTCCTGGAACAGACCGAGGGCCTCGAAGGCGCCGCGGAACTGATCGGAGCGATGTTCGAGGATTGGGCCGGCACCGGTCACCCCGAACGGCTCCGCCAGGGCCAGATCCCGCTGCGATCGAGAATCCTCAGGATTCTCGTCGACTACGAGCGCGAGGTGACCGACGGCCGGCTGACGTCGCTGGCCGGCCTCGACCGGCTCCACGATCATGCCGGCACCCGGTACGACCCCCTGGCCGTGGCCTACTTCGATGCGATCATCCGGGCTTCGAGTCAGGCCGACTGGCAGGAGGCCCGGATGCGAGTACCGGTGGCGAATCTCGAGGTGGGAATGGCTCTCGCCGATGACCTATTCACAAGCTCCGGCGTCAAGCTCCTGGCCCAGGGCGCGGTCCTCAGTGCCGCCTCGTTGGAGACCATCCTGCGCCGTCATCGCAGTGATCCCATTGTCCACGGAGCGTGGGTCGCCCGGGCTCCAGAGCGGTAGCCAGGTGCCAAATGGCCTTATGCTCTTCGAGTGGATGCCGATAGTCGTTGCCGCTATGGAGCGGTCTTATCGCTGCGCAAACCCTGGAGTCGTCGTGGGCGCAGCCTGCCGCTCGATCACTTCCGATCGGCCCGGGAGTCGCTGATGCGGGCGCTCATTGCCGAGGACGAGCGGGGCGCCCGGATCACGCTCCGGCGGATTCTCGAACAGATCGGGGTTGCCGCGGACGAGGTCGAGAACGGACTCGAGCTGTTGGGGCGCCTCGAGGACCCGGCGTGCAACGCCGACTTCGCGATCATCGACATCGAAATGCCGGTCTTGGACGGCGTGGCCACGCTGCGAGCGATTCGGGCATCGCCGAGACACCATTCCATGCCGGTTGTCTGTGTCTCCGGCGTCAATGATCAGGCGGTCATCGCCGAGCTCGTCGGTCTCGGCGTCAGCGACTTCCTGCTCAAGCCGATTCGGCCGGAGATGGCCATTCCGAGGCTCCGCCAGGTGATCAAGGTTGCTGGCCGGTGGCGCGAGCGGGGCTCCGTCGGCACCCCGAGCGACCTTCTGCTGGTGGACCCGGATCCAAACTTCCTGGCGTTTGCGGCCCCGATCCTTGCGAAGACGTTTTCGGTGGTCGAGTCGTGGTCTGGGACTAAGGCCGCGGCGTTGTTCCAACAGCGGCGCCCCGCCCCCGGCATTGTCCTGGTGGCCGAAGGCCTCCCGCTCCTGAGCGAAACCCAGTTGGTTGAGACGCTCCGGCGGTTGGCCGTTCAGATCGAAGTCGGGGTGCCCGACGTGTACTTGATGAGCCCTGCCCCGGACTCGGTGGCGCCCGGCAAGGCGGCGGTGTTTCAGGGCGTCCTGGCAAGGTCCTTCGTGCCCGAAGAGTTTTTGGCCGCCTTTCGCCGGACCGTGCTCAAGTCGGTGCCGCCGTTCGACAAATTGTCGACCCTCCTCGCGGGAGAGCTCAAACCAGAAGTGATTTCCGCCACTCAGGCGACGATCGGGGTCCTCGTCGGACAGGAAGTGTTTCGCCTTCCAGCCGAAGAAACCGCCGAGCTTTTGCTCCCGATTCGATCCACGATGACCGTAGGGGGGGCCGAGAGCGGCGTCTCCCTCGAAATCTCTCTCCTCAGCGATGCGGCGTCGGTGATCAGGCTATCGGCCAAGATGCTCGGCCGCGAGCTGTCGATCGAAGAGGGGGCCGCTGACGTCCTGAACGAGCTGACCAACACGTTGGCCGGCCGGATCCGGTCGTCATTGATTTCCCGGGGCCTCGACCTCACAATGGGATTGCCGCAACGGTTTACCGACGAACCCGCGAGGCCATCGACCGAGTGGGCCGATCCCATTGCGTTTCGATCGGGGAGCGGAGATCGGTTCCTCGTCGGGTTTCGGGTTTTGCCATGAGCCACCCCGGTCCGAAGGTTCTTCCTGCCTGGTCCGACAATTGGAGAGGGCTTCAGGACCGCGGACCGGCCATTTGCCAGAGGATTCCACCGTGCGCGCACTGATTATCGACGACTCGCGAGCGATGCGCATCATGCTCGGCCGCTTGATGGCGGAGCTTGGGTTCGAATGCTCCGATGCCGGCCACGGCAAAGAAGCCATGGTCAAACTCGAGCAAGGGCCGCTCCCTGATGTCATCCTCTGTGACTGGAACATGCCGGAGATGAATGGCCTCGAAGTGGTGAAGGCGGTCCGGGCGGACCCCAAGTATGCCGAGGTGAAGATCGTGATGGCGACGACCGAGACCGAAGTGTCCCACGTCGCCCAGGCGATAGAAGCCGGCGCCAATGAGTACCTCATGAAGCCGTTCACGAAGGACTCATTGCAGGGTAAACTCGAGATCATTGGCCTCTCGTCGCCCGCTTAACTCCGCTGTCGGGGTGCCACCCATGCTGACCTACGACGAGGCGATCCTTCCGAGGAGACGTGGTCGAGTATCCTACGCCGCCCCGGAGCTGATCCCATTCAAGATCGTGGTTGAACGAATCCTCGGCGAGTTGCCGGCGCTTGTTCGGCGCGGGCGGTCGGCGTATCATCTTCGCCCATGACCGGCGGACCGCCCCCCTCGCTTCCAAGCCTCATCACGCTCAATCGTGCGCTCCTCGGGCAGCAGTTGCTGCGGGGAGTGGCCCACGAGCTCAGGAACAACCTCCAAGTGGTTGCCCTTGGTTCGAGCCTTGGGATCGACGGCCAAACCGGCGCGGTCGCGGCCCGGGTCGACCGTTCGCTCGACGAGATGGTCGGTACCCTCGAACTGCTCAGCCATCTTGGGCGGGCCGCCGGGGCGGAACCGCTAGCGACCGACCTGGGCGAAGCATTCGACGAGGTCCGAACGTTCGCTGATCTCCAGCGGAATGTACCGATCCTCCGGTTGTCAGTTGAGCCGCCGTCCGAGCCGACGACGGTGTTGGTGCAGAAGGGTGCGATCCATCAGATGCTCCTCAATTTGATCACCAACGCCAAAGAGGCCTCGGAGCGAGCGACCGATGCCGTGAGCCTCACGGTGACCATGCCGATGGAGGGACGGGTCGCCATTTTGGTGACCGATGCCGGGCCCGGGATGCCGACCCTGGCGGGGTCGTTGTTTTACTCCACCAAGAACCGGAACTGCCACGGGGGCATTGGGCTGTTCGTGACCCGGGCGCTGGCCGACGCGCACGGCGGCGAACTGACTTGGGGCCCCGGCCCGAGCGGCGGAGGTACCACAGCTCGGCTCGTCCTCCCGATCAGCGGCCCAGGTTGATCAGTTCCTGGAGCATTTCATCGGCGACTCTAATCAACCGTCCAGCCGCAGCGTAGGCCTGTTGATGGGCGATCAAGTGGATCATCTCCTCATCGATACTGACACCCGCCACTTCCTGCCGTTGGGCTTCGAGGTGATCGGTGAGCGTGGTTTGAGCCGCCGCTCCGTTCTCAGCATCTTGGGTGACCACGCCAAGTCCCGCGACCAGACTGGTGAAGTAGTCTCCGAGCGCCAGCGATGGTCCGGCGGCGACCGCGGGCGACGTCGTCGTGGCGGCGGTGGCCCCGGGGATCGGTACCGCGAGGGTCCTAAGCTCGCCCAAACGCCGGGCGATCGAGTTGTCGCCGGCTGCTGTGCTCCATCCGGCCGCTATCTGCGAGGCATCGGCGGCGATGGCGCTGCTGAGTGAAATGGTGGCCGCGGTGACTCCCGCCGGCTCAAAAAAGGCGCCGATGGTTCGGAGGGGCGCCGGCGCGGGGGTGAGCGTCGGCTGGAGGGCCTTCGTCGTCGGGTCGTAGTTCGAGTGGATCTCATTGACGGCCGATACGATGCCGAGGGCCAGATCGTCGAGTTGCCCCCGGATCCCCGTGGCCCGGACCGTACCCGTGCCGCGGGTGCCCAGCGCGGCTGCCGCGTCGAACAACCCCTTCAACTTTCCACCACCCGCGGAGACCGGGATCGAAGGATTGCCGAGTTCTAGCTGATACGGACCGGTGCCGGAGATTGCGAGTTCCTGGGTTCCACCGGCGCTGGTGACCAGTTGAAGACCGCCGAGGACCACGTCGACCGTTCCGTGCCCGCGTTCCAGCACCCGGACGTCGAGGTAGCCGCTGAGCTTGTCGATGGCGATGTCGCGGCGATCGAGCAGGTCGGGCGCGTTGCCGTCGGCTCGCTGAATTTGGTTGTTGAGGGTGCTCAGTTCGCGGATCAGGGCATTCGCTTCGCCGACGATCAGGGTCACTTCCACGCCGATGTTCGCGGCCGCGCTGTCGAGCCGATTGTCGATGTTGTGAAACTTCGACGTCAGGCTGTTTGCCTGGGCAATGACGACGGCCCGGGCCGCCGGGTCGACTGGATCGGCGGCGAGGCTTTGGAACGAGTCGATCAGGCTGTCGAGGCCGGCCGAGATTCCGGTCTCGCTCGGTTCGCCGATGATTCCTGACACTTGCCGCAAGACGTCCCGAAGCGACTGAAGGCGAGCCCCTGCCCCGGTCTCCCGGCGCCAGTTTTCGTCAAAGAAGCCGCTCCGAATCCGGTCGATGCTGACTAATTCCACTCCCCGACCCACCTGGCCGTACCCGAGGCCGGATTCGGGTTCCGCCGCCCGGAGATTGGGTCGTTGACGGCTGTAACCGGGCGTTTCGGCGTTGGCGATGTTGTTCGCGGCGACCGACACGGCCCGCTCGTGAGCCAAGAGGGCGCCGCGTGCCACATTGAGGAGACCGGTGAGTGACATCGTTAGGCTCGCTGATTGACGAGGACGCCACGAGGCGCCGGTTCCGACGGCCCGGTGAGCCCTGGGGCGGTTAACAAGCGGTGGAGAAAGCGTTCGCCCGACTCGACGGCCCGCCGGATCGCGGACTGGTTGATCAAGAGCTCACGGTTGGCCGCCACGGCGCTCGCGTGCAGTTCCCGGCAGAGCACCTGGAAGCCGGCCCGGTCGGCGGCGGGGAGCAGGTCGGTCGCCTCGATCAGGCCGACCGCCGCCGCACCAGTGGCCAGTTCGAGCGCGAGGCCCCGTTGCTTACGGGTTTCGCGGAGGGTCAACAGTGTGCGGCTGATTTGCTGGACCACCGACTCGAGGGCGTCGGTGTCGTCCGCCGCGCAGGCCCCTCGTTGGTCGACGAGTTGGCACTTCAGCTCGGCCAAGAGCGACAGCTCGGTGCGCATGGCGCGCGCCAGAGTGGCGACCCCACCTGCCGGATCCTGTGTCTCATCCCCGCGCGTTGCCATGGTCCGTCCCGTTGAGCCGTGCAGCCAGCTGCCGATAAAGTGCTTCACCGAGCCCGCGGGTTGATCGCCCGGCAGACTGGTTCGCCAAGGCGTCGTCCATCAACCCGGTGTACACGTCCTGACCCGGAGCCGTCTCGTCGGCGGGAATCGTGGCCCGCATTTCCCGAAACAGCTGGGCGACGAAGATGCCCTCGAACTGATGGGCCACATCCCGGAGCCGGTCCGACGTCGGATTCGGTTCCGAAGGCGCGCCAAGCGCCGATGCCCTGACCGGGTCGATCATCGGATCACCACCTCCGCTCGGACCGCTCCGGCCGCCCGGAGGGCCTCGAAGATGGCCGCCACCTCGGGAGGCCTGGCTCCGGCCGCGTGGAGTCCGGCGACCAGGGCCTGAACGCTCGCGCCGGCGGTTGCCCGAACCAGTCCAGGAGTGGCCGAGTCTGCCACGGCTCGGGAGGAATCGGCCCCACCCCCAACCTGCACCGTAATGCCGCGATGGCTCACGGTTGCCCGAGTAATCTGGATATCACCGCCGACGACGACCGTTCCATCCCGGCCATCGATAACGATCCGGGCGGCCTCCACGACGACCACCGGCAGGGTATCAATGGCCGACAGCCAGCTACTCATACTATCGGCACGCCCGGCCCCGGGGATGAGGAGAATGCTACCGGGATCGTCCGCCCGGGCCGTGCCCGGGCCGAAGACTCCGACAATCGCGGCGGCGATTCGGCTCGCCATTCGGAGGTCGGGATCGCGGAGCGCCAGCCGGGGCTCGGCCGCCAGCTGCACGGCGGGCTGGTCGACTTCGAGGATCCCGCCGCTCTGAATCCGGCCGGAATTGCCTTGACGGGAGGAGGCCCGACCCGTCCCATCCGTGGCGACCAGCACCGGGCCCTGGGCGGTGGCAATGGGCGGCTGATTGGGGTCGCTCAACATCGGCGTGATCCACAGGACACCGCCTCGAAGCGAGGTCGCATCGCCTAACGCTGAGGCCTGAACCTCGAATCGGCCCCCTGGTCTCAGGTACGGAGACAGTTCGGCCGTGACCAGAACCGCGGCGACGTTGCGAAGGCGGAGCTGGTCCGGAGGCACTTCCACATTGAAGCGCCGGAGAAGATTGACCACGGCCCGAACGGTCATCGTGGCCGCGTTCTGGGTCCCGAAACTCCGGTCGCCGCTGCCATCAAGGCCGGTGACGAGCCCGTATCCGACGAGCCGCCGTGGCACGACGCCCTGGCGGACGGTGAGGTCGCCGACTCGCGCGGTCGCCTGGGCCTCCGCCGGCTGGGCGCCGAGCAGAACCAGGACAACCGTCGCGGCGATCGGGCCGAGCGTCGCCATCAGGGCCACAGAATTGAAAGGATTTTACCGAGAATGCCGGACCGCGGCGCGATCTTCTTGCCCTTGTAGGTGATCACGGCATCGGCGATCCGACTGGATGGAATCGTGTTGGCCGACGAGACGTCTTCGGCCCGCACCAGCCCCTTGATCTCGACCAGTTGGGCTCGCCCGTCGACCGTCACATTCTTGGCCCCCTGGATCGTGGCAACGCCGCCGGCATCGACGTCGGTGACCCGCACGGTCAGGACCGCGTTGAAGTCGCCCCGGCGGCCGCTTTCGCCGATGTCGCGAGAGGAATTCTCCATCCCGGTGCCGAAATCTTTGAGCGGCCCCAGGCGAGCGAGGGCGTCGACTCCGGCGTTCAGTTTGGCCCGTTGGGCTCGATCGGCCGTCGCCGTCGTCGAGACTCGCTCGCTCGCGGCGGCCGATTCATCGACCAGAATCGTCAACAGATCACCGATCCGGAGCGGGAGACGGTCCGACAACCATCCAGCCCGGGGTGCCGGGGGCGCAACCTTCTGGACTGGGGCGGACACCACCGGGCGGGCGGTGCTATCCGCCGGCCCCGCCGCCTGGGCGCGGAGCCCCGTCGCCAGGGTGACAAGACAGAGGGCGGTGGCAAGCCGGACAGTCATCGGCGCTCCTTGGTCGTCAGCCGAGCCGATCCAGCGCCGGTGGCGATCCCTTGAATGGTTTCGGCCCGGTTGGGATCGCGGGCGGTGACCCGATCGCCTCGGCGGGCCCGGTTGGTGGCGATCCCTTCCCGAACGATCTGAAGACCGTCCCGTTCCCAGAGGAATTGGATCCGGTCGCCCACATCGATGATCGGCGGCTCTGAAATCAACGGTGCCCGGAGCGGCTCCCCTTCAGGTACCGGACGCTGGGCGGTCCACCCGATCGGGCTTGGCCCGCCCCGGGCGGCGGGGGCCCCCCAGAGCAGGCGCTCATCACGGCGGAGATCCGCCTGCCCTAGCCGGGTTCCGGCGGCGAGCGGACGGGCCGCGACCCAGACGGAATCGACGACACCGGCGCGGATCCCAATGGCGGTCTCACTGCCTGAGCTGGTCCGTACCGCGACAACGAAACGCCCCTCGAGCCCGCCGCCGAAGAGCCGGAAGCCGGCGTCGTTTGCGATCGTGACCCTCGGGTCGATTCGACCCCATTCGAGGTGGACTTGGCTTCCACCGACGAGCCAGGTCCGGCCGATGGCGGCTTTGATCCGCTCGGTTACCGGGGCGGGAACCGGTCCGCCGGCGATGACGAGGAGCGCAGTCACGGCCTCAGCGGACCAGATCATTGGTGCTCTGCATCATTTCGTCGGTGGCGCGGATGGCTTTCGCGTTGATTTCGTACGCCCGTTGCGCGGCGATCATGTCGGTCATTTCGACCACGATCTCGACGTTGCTGCTCTCGAGGTTGCCCTGGACCACTCGGCCAAAACCGCCTTCCTGCGGCTGACCGGTCATCGGCTGTCCCGAGGCGACGGTTTCGCGATAGAGATTCTCGCCCAGACTCTCGAGACCGGTGGGATTGGCGAACCGGGCCAGCTCGATCCGGCCGACTTCGACCGGATTGGTACCGCTGTCGCCCGATCGCACCGCGATGATCCCGCTTGCGGATATCGTAATGTCGACCGCATCCGGCGGAATGGTGACCCCCGGCTGAACCAAGTATCCGGCGCCCGTCATCAGCGCCCCGGTGTTCGAGAGCGTAAAGCTTCCATCTCGAGTGAAACCAGAGGTTCCGTCGGGGCGAACGACCTGAAAAAATCCTTCGCCCTCGATCGCGAGATCGAAGGGGCGACCGGTTTCTTGGAGGGTGCCTTGTTGATGGAACCTGAGGACATTGGAGACTCGGGTTCCCTTGCCGACCTGCACCGGAGCCACGCTCTCGTTGCCTTGGTAGTTGACCAGCG
>JAYVJS010000401.1:0-6581 GCA_043769075.1 Gemmatimonadota bacterium
GACGGCTCGGGATCCTTGCCCTGCTCGCGTCCGTACTCTGGATCGTCGGTACGGCGGCATATGCCTTCGCATTTCGGGCGATGGCCGATGGGACGAACCCGGGGGCCCATCCGAGTTGGCTGACCTACGTGGTCGCGGCGATCGGGGCCGGCACCTCGCTCCCGTTGTTCTGGTACACTCGTCGAGCCGATCGAGACCCTCGGTTCATTCTCGATCTCGGGCTCGCCTACCTGGTGCTTCAGGCATTGGGTGTGGGAATCACCTGGCACGTTGACCCGACTCCCGTCGGCTGGATCATCCAACCGACCATCACCTGGCTCGGCGTCATGGTCCTGGTTTTCGCCGCCATCGTGCCGAACCGGCCCATCAAGATCCTCCTCGTGGGCCTCCTTGCCGTGTCGATGCTGCCGCTCGGCATGATGATCGCCAAGGCGCGGGGTGTTTGGCACTTCGATTCAGTCGGTGCGCTAGTCTTGATGCATTACCCCGACTATATGATGGTCGCAATCGCGGCGGTGGTCGCCAAAATCGTGACTGGGCTCGGACAACAGGTAGCCCAAGCCCGGGAGTTGGGCAGCTATCAACTGGGCGATCTTCTCGGCCGAGGTGGGATGGGCGAGGTGTACGCGGCCACCCATCGAATGCTGGCCCGGCCGGCCGCGATCAAGCTGATCCGGCCCGAAATCATCGCCCCGGGCAAGCCCGCCGAGGGCGCCCTCGCGATCACCCGGTTCCGCCGCGAGGCCATCGTCGCCGCGAGCCTCCGGTCGCCGAACACGGTCGAACTCTACGACTTCGGGGTCACCGACGACCAGACGTTCTACATCGTGATGGAATTGCTCGACGGGATGACCCTCGATGCTCTGGTTCGCCAATACGGGCCGGTCCCGGCCAATCGAACCATTGCCATCCTCCGCCAAGTCTGTGAATCGTTGGAGGAAGCCCACGCCAGGGGGCTGGTTCATCGCGATATCAAGCCCGCCAACATTCACCTGGGCCGGCTCGGCCTCCGCCACGATGTCGTGAAGGTCCTCGACTTCGGCCTCGTTAAATCGGTTACCACGAAATCCGAAGATCAGGCGATGGAGACGGCGACCGGCCTGATGCCCGGAACGCCGGCCTACATGGCGCCCGAGATGACACTGGGAGAGGCCTACGACGGCCAAGCCGATCTCTACGCGTTAGGCTGTGTCGGCTATTTTCTCCTTACCGGTCAAGCCGTCTTCGAGGGAGACTCAGCCCTCCAGGTCATCGCGAGACACCTCAACGCCACCCCGGTCCCGCCCTCGGAACGACTCGGAGCACCGGTGCCCAAGGTCCTGGAGCAATTGATCCTACAGTGCCTCGCCAAACGACCCGAGGATCGGCCCCACGGTGCCGCCGAACTCGCCCGGGCCCTCGCCGAGATCGACCAGGCGCCCTGGCGCGAGGCCGACGCACTCATCTGGTGGCGAACCCATGACGGAAACCACTCACCCGCGCCAAGTCCAGCATGAGTTGGCAAGACGAAGTCGATGAACTCCGCCGCCGCCAGGCCATGGCGCGGGAGATGGGCGGCGAAGCCAAAGTCCGCCGCCAACACGAGGCCGGCCGGCTCACCGTCCGGGAGCGGTTCGACCGGCTCCTCGACCCCGGCTCATTCCGGGAACTCGGCTCGATCGCCGGATTCGGCGAATACAATGAGGCCGGCGAACTCGTCACCCTGTCACCGAGCAATCTGCTCTACGGCCGGGGCCGGATCGACGGCCGCCCGGTGGTGGTCAGCGGGGACGACTTCACCGTGCGCGGGGGGGCGGCCGATGCCTCGATCCACGAAAAACAAGTCGCCGCCGAGCAACTCGCCCACGAATACCGGCTCCCGATCGTTCGCTTGATCGAGGGCACCGGCGGCGGTGGATCGGTGAAGACGATCGAATCCGCCGGGCACACCTATCTCCCGAACTTGATCGGCTGGGACCAGGCGATTGCCAACTTGGCCACCGTTCCGGTCGTCGCGTTAGGCCTTGGTCCGGTTGCCGGGCTCGGCGCCGCCCGCCTGGTCACCAGCCACTATTCTCTGCTCGTCAAAGGGCAGGCCCAGATGTTCGTGGCCGGACCTCCGGTCGTGGCCGCGGCCGGCGAAACCCTGACCAAAGAGGAACTCGGCGGGAGCGCCATCCACGCCAAGAACGGCGCCATCGACGACGAAGCCGCGAACGAGGACGACGCGTTCGCGATGACTCGAACCTTTCTCTCCTACCTGCCGTCGTCGGTGTACCAACTGCCCGGCCGGCGCCCAACCGACGATGACCCCGACCGGCGGGAGGATTGGCTGATCGGCGCGGTTCCCCGCGACCGGCGCCGGGTCTACAAGATCCGCCCGATCTTGGACGCCATAGCCGACCTGGGATCAGTCTTCGAGATCGGCCGCCAGCACGGCCGCTCGGTGCTGACCGCATTCGCCCGGTTCGATGGATGGCCCGTCGCGGTGATCGCCAGTAATCCCTTCGAATTGGGCGGCCTCTGGACCGCCGCCAGTTCGCGAAAGATCGTTCGGTTCCTCGATCTGGCCGAAACCTTCCACCTCCCGATCGTCCATCTCGTCGACAACCCCGGCTTCCTGATCGGGAGCCGGGCCGAGCAGGAGGGGACCATCCGCGAGGGAGCCCGGGCCCTCGCTGCGATTTACCAAGTCAAAGGGCCCTGGTGCACCGTCGTGATTCGAAAGGCCTTCGGCGTGGCCGGGGCGGGACACGGCAACCACACCCGTTATCGCTATCGGTATGCGTGGCCCTCGGCCGACTGGGGTTCGCTCCCGATCGAAGGCGGGATCCAGGCCGCGTACAAAGCCGAATTAGCCGCCGCGGACGATCCCGAGGCGCTCCACGCGGACATTCTCCGCCGCCTCAATCAGGTCAGGTCCCCATTTCGCACTGCGGAGAAATTCTTGATCGAAGAAATCATCGATCCGCGAGAGACGCGATCGGTCCTCTGCGAATTCGCGAACCTTGCCGCCCCGCTCCGTCAGGCCGGTCCAACCAGCTTTGGTCTCCGCCCATAAAGCTTCGTCATCACGCCTAACGGTCGCCCCGCCGGCGTTCTTTGGCTTCCAAGATGTGCTTCGCCGCTTTGCCGAAGGTCCGGGACTCTGACCGAGCCTCCGCGATCGACTGAGAGTTGCGCCGTTCTTCCCGGACCAATTTCTGGTATCGCCGCAATCGATCGGGATCGAGACCTCCGGCGTCAATCGCGTCCCGAATCGCGCACCCGGGTTCGGATTCGTGGCGACAATCGGCGAAGCGGCACGCGCCGGCCAGCGCGGTGATATCATCGAACACCGCACCGATGCCATCGGCCGCATCGACCAGCTGCAACTCCCGCATGCCCGGGGAGTCGAGCAGCCACGCCCCGCCGGCAACCCGGTGGAGCGATCGGCCCGTCGTCGTGTGGCGGCCCCGGGCGTCGGCCTCGCGGATGGCCGCGGTCGCCTGCTGATCAGCGCCGCAGAGACTGTTGACCAACGTCGACTTCCCCACCCCGGACGATCCCAGTAGCGCGACCGTTTGTCCCGGCCCTAACCACGGTTGAAGTACCGCGCCTTCGCTGGAACTCCGGGCGTCGATCGCCTCAACAACGAGCCCGGGCGTCAAACCCCGGGCGGCCTCGAGGTAGGGCCGGAGGTCGGAAACGAGGTCGGCTTTGGTGATCACAACGACCGGGGCGACCCGGGCCTCCCGGGCAATCGCGAGATATCGCTCCAGGCGGGCCGGATTGAACTCGTCATTGGCCGATGTCACTAGAAACACGGTGTCGACGTTGGCGGCAATAAGTTGGACTTCGCGGCCTTCCCCGGGGCTCTTCCTCTGAAACAGGGTCCGGCGCTCCAGCAGGCGACTGGGCCGCCGGTTGTCGTCTAACACCAGCCAATCTCCGACCGTGGCAGGCCCGTGCGCACCCAACAGCGCGACTCGGCCTTCGAAACCCGGCCCCACGACCTCGAGCGCGGCACGGTGTACCGCCATCACGCGGACGAGGACGACGGTATCGAGGTCGCTCGGTTCAATTTGGGCCGCGAGGTGGGCATTCCACCCCAAATCAGCGAGCCGCCAGGTTCGACCGGTCACGCTGAGAAGATAACCGCCCGTTTCAGCCCGACTGACTCCGCCGGTCGGCCTCGGCCACCCGTTCGGCCGCCAGCCGCCAGTCGATGGTCGGCGCCACCTCCTCGTCCTCGAGCCCGAGTGCGGCTCGGGCCCGCTCGACGACCGCGGCGCCGTCGGGGACCAAGAGACCGAAGGCAATCTCGGCCTCCCGACACCGCCGCTCCTCGTCGGCTGCGGCCGCCTTGGTGCCGTCCCGAATGCCTGCGGCGCCGAGCTCCGCATGAACCCCTTCGTGGACGATCGAAGCACCGACCTGCGCCGGCGTGATGTCGGGGTGGACCAGGAAGGTCAGCTCGATCAGGCAGACGCCGAGCTCGGGATAGTACGCCGCCCGGCAGGGATACCGGCGGACGAGGATGGCCGTGAAGTCGGTTCGAAGCCGGGTCATCCGGTCCGGCGTGTACCGCTCGATCAGAGCGAGGGCCTGGTCCAACCGGTCGAGGGCCGCGGCTGTGTTGATATCGGGGCGCCCGTTGTGGACCAACACCGGCACCTCCTGACGGACGTACTCCTCGATGACCGGAGTGTCAGGATCCCGTCGAAGCATCTCGACCGCTGCCCGGTACCGCGCCGAGGCCTTCATCTCAGGGCACCAGGCGGCGAAACTTGGCGAACCAGCCCTCAAGCGTCGTGATTTTCGCCGCCTCATGGCTCGGCCGCCGCCGGATTCCGTGGGGCTCCTCAGGGACCCGAACCAACACCGATTCGACCCCGAGCATCTTGAGGGCCTTGTAATACTGTTCGGACTCCGACATCGGCGTCCGGAAGTCTTCCTCGCCCGTCATGATCAGCGTCGGCGTCTTGACGTTCTTGACCACCGACAACAACGATCGCTTGGCATAGTTTTCCTGGTTGTCCCAGGGAAAGCCCGGGAACCAGTTGTTGACCGACGACGGCGCCATATCCGCGGTGAGCGAAAAGCTCTCCCAGTTGATCACCGGATAGAACGCCAGCGCCGCCTTGAACCGGTTGGTGTGCCCGATCATCCAGGCCGTCAGGACTCCACCGCCGCTCCCGCCGGTCACGAACAGGTTGCCGGCGTCGACATAGCCTTTGGCGAGGACGGCGTCGACCCCGGAGTCGAGATCATAGAAATCGTCTCCGGGGTACGCGTGGTGAATCAGGTTGCCGAACCGCTCCCCATAGCTGGTGCTCCCGCGAGGGTTGGTATAGAGGACGACGTACCCGGCCGCCGCCATCAGTTGCTTCTCCTCGTCGAACCGGTCGCCATAGTTCGCGAACGGGCCGCCATGGATTTCGAGGATCATCGGATACTTCCGGCTCGGATCGAACCCAGGAGGCTTGATGACCCACCCCTGAATCGGCAGGCTGTCCTTCGGTGATTTCCACCACAGCTCCTCGACGGCGCCTAACGTCCTGTCACCCAACAAATCGGCGTTGATGGCCGTCAAGGTTCGGGCCGCCGGCGCGGGGGGCGTCGTGATCCCGATATCGGACGGCCGCCCCACGGTGCTCAGGGCGAAAGCAACCGAACCGTCTTTCGCCACGCTGTAGCTCCCCCCGGAATAGGCCGACGTACCGGAACCGAGATCCTTCGCCACGACTCGAAACGTTCCGTCGAGCGACACCAGGAGCACCTTGGTGTTTCCCCGGTCATCGCACTGGACGTAGATGCCTTTCCCGTCCGCGGCCCACACCGGACTCCCGACACTGTTGTCAATCCGGGTCGAGACCACTCGTTTCCCTGAACCATCCCGGTTCATCACCGAAAGCTGGGTGTTCTGATAGCCCTGTTTCCGATCGTCGTACCCGAGATACGCGATCAGATTCCCATCTGGTGAAACCGCCGGGCTCTGATCAGGCCCAAACCGATCGGTGAGCCGCCTCAGTGCTCCATCTTTGACCGACACCGCGAACAACTCGGACTCCCGGGAATTCCAGTCCGGGCGCTCGCCTCGGCGAGCCGGGATAATCACCTCCGACCCATCCGGAGTCCACGCGATGCTGCCCCCGCCGTAGGGCGTCCCGCCGTGGTTGAACTCGCCGCTGGTCAGCTGCCGAGCCGTCCCCCCGTCAGACGGAACCACGAACACATGAACAAAACCCGTCGGGACCTCGCCGACCCCGTCGTAGCGAAAAACCAACTGATCGGTGTACTTGGGCGGCGCGGCCCACGTCGCCCCAGGCGGCGCGGCCAGCGGCTGGCCCACAACGAGCGCCGGCTTCGCCACCAGTGCGAGAAACGCGATCCGGGTCCCGTCCGGTGACCACGTCGGGGTCCCCGGCGGACTCTGCATGCTGGTCACCGGCTGAGTCAGGCCACTGTCCATCCAACGGACGTACAGCTGGGCAACACCGTCTCGGTTCGACAGGTACACGACCCGCTTCCCGTCCGGCGACCACCGCGGTTGAGACTCGGTGAATTTGCCGGTGGTCAGGGGCCGATGGTCCGAGCCGTCCGCCTTAACCATCCAGAGA
>JAYVJS010000402.1:0-22452 GCA_043769075.1 Gemmatimonadota bacterium
TACACCCTCACGGTCCGCGCCAGTGGGTCGGGGGTGACTGACGCGACCACCACCTTCTCCCTTACTGTCACCGCCATCCCCGCGATTGCCCTCTCGGCCAACCCAGCCTCGGTCAGTGTCGTCGCAGGGGCTTCCGGCCCGACCACGATCACCATCGCCCGAACCAACTTTACCGGCGACGTGACGTTGGCCTTGGAAGGCGCCCCGACCGGGGTCACCGGAACCTTTAGTCCGAGTCCGGCCAATGGCACTACCTCTACCCTGACCCTCCAGGTAGCGGCGTCGGTGCTTCCCACGTCGGCCCCAGCCGATCCTGCATCCGCCGCCCCGATCAACCTGACCATTCGGGGCACCGGAACCGGGGTTACCGCCGCCACCACCACCGTCCAGCTGACGGTCACCGCAGCCGCAGCCCCGTCGTTTGACCTCAGTCTGGCCGAGGCGCCGACGATTACCGCGGGGACCTCGGGCACGGTCCTCGTCACGGTGACCAGGATCAACGGCTTTACGGGGACGGTGAACCTGGCCCTTGAAGGCGTGGCCCAAACCGGAATCACCGGGTCCTTTGCCCCGGCCGCGGTAACTGGGACGACCTCGACACTGACGCTCAACGTGCCGGGTGCGTTGGCGGCGGGGAGCTATCCCTTGACCGTGCGAGGCACTGCCTCGGGGCAGGCCGATAAGACCAAGCCGCTCTCCCTGCCGGTGGTGGCACCGGCCGGCAGCTATACCCTCTCGCTCAACACCACCTCGATCATCGTGGTGCAAAACGGCGGGGCGATCCCGGTCACCGTGAACGTCAATCGGACCAATTTCACCGCCTCGGTTGCTTTGGCCGCAGTCGGCGACGTTGCCGGGTTGACCGGTGTCTTGACCCCGACCAGCACCACCGGCAACTCAGTTAGCATGGCCGTGACCGCCACCTCCGCCGTGCCGACGGGGCCGCACACCGTGACAGTCACCGGGACGGCCGCGGGCCTTTCAAACCAAACCGTCGCGCTGACGGTCAACGTGCAGGCCCCCTCGGGCGGCGGCGAAGGCAACGTCACCCTCAATTTCTCCGGCTGTCCGGCCGACCGGCGCCCCACCTGGTTCGCTTACCAGAACGGCACCGGACCGTGGACCGTCGTCAATTCCAACACCAACGTGTTCACGTTCAATATCAACGCCGGAAAGGGTGGCCTTGCGTGGGTCCAGGATCCGGCCGGCAACGGCAGCGCCGTCCTAGTGAGCTACTATACCCAAGCGGAGCTGACCAGCTTCAGCAACGCTCAGTTCTGCCCTCCCGATACGCCAAACCCAACCAAGAGCGTCACGGCCCAGGTCAACGGTCTTGGAGTGGCCGAGACAGCGTCCTTGTTCCTTGGTGGGGGTACCGGCAGTGCGAGCTTCGCCCAGACGTTGGCGACCATCAACGGGGTCCGGGACGGGACCCACGACCTCCTGGCGCTCCGCGGGAATTTCCTGACGGGGTATGACAAGATGGTTATCCGGCGCGGCATCAACACCACCGCGATCACCGCCGGGGGTTCGGTCGGCGCCCCAATCGATTTCAACGATGGATTTGCGCTAGGGACCGCGACGATCACGCTCGCCGGGTTGGGGGGTGATACCCAGGCCGCTGGGTTGGTGAACTATCTGACCGGAGCCAGTTGCGACGCGGCCCCGATTGGGTTCGCCGGCGGAGAAATTACCTCCCCCTTCACGATCGACTACCGGGGGGTCCCCGCGGACAAGCAAGCACCCTCGGACCTTCATCAGGTGCTGGTGTCCGTCACGAGTGGTGACGAGAAGTCGATTCGGACGGTCTTCCAGTCGTTCCACCTGCTGAGCAACGTTACCATCACGATGCCGAATCCGATCCCGGTATTCACGCCCTCGAACGTGGCCGGCGCCTACAAGACGCTGCGGTTCCAGTTCACCCTGCCAAGCGGGCTCACCAACAGCTTGGGGGTGCAGTACGGTGAAACGGGCACCGCGAAGTCGGCAATTATCACGGCTACCAATGGGTGGCTCGGTGGAGCCGCGGTCGATCTCACGATGCCGGCCTTCAGCGGTCTGGGCGGTTGGCTCGACGCCTGGATGCCGGCCTCCAGCTCCTCGGTGCAGTGGAGTGCATCGGCGTCCGGTGCCATTACTTTGGTCGGCCCCTGCTCGGTGGGCACGCTGGCATCGTCGACCCGGACCGGGGAGTTGTAGTCGGTTTCGACATAGGGCGTCTGACTGAAACAGCCCCCGAAGCGGATCCGCTTCGGGGGCTGTTTCGTTGCCCCTTCCGAGCCCCTCGGGTACCATTGTGGGTCTCTCTTGGGAGCACCGATGGGTCGGTCACGGAGCTGGTTGGTGGTCGCCGGTATCGGGGCGGTTGTGATCGGATGTGAATCGGATCCCACCGCCGTCCCGCCGGAGTCGGGCAACGTGATCCTCGACTTCGCCCGTTGTATTCCCTCAGACCGCCCCACCTGGCTGGCCTATCAGAACGGTACCGAGGCGTGGAAGGTTGCCACACCCAGCGGCGGCCAATACACGTTCAACGTGACCGCGGGCAAAGCGGGTGTCGCCTGGGTCACCGATCCCGGAGCGATCCTGAGCTATGTGCTCGTCCACTATCGTTCACAGGCGGAGTTGATCGACCAGGGGCCGGACCAATTCTGTGCCCCGCCGCCCTCGCTCAAGAACCTAACGATATCCACCGCCAACCTACCGGTTGATCAGAGCGCTTCCATTTCGCTGGGCGGCGGCAGTGGGTCGGCCAGCTTTCAGTCGCCGATCGCCCGGGTCAGCGGGGTGACCGACGGGACCCACGATTTGGTGGCCTCCACCCGGTCGGTTTCCGGGGCGACTGGCGTGGATCGGATCTTTATCCGGCGCGACGTCAATACCACCCCGATTCCATCGGGCGGATTGCTCGGGTTTGCCGTTGATTTCGCCGACTCGACCAGCGCCTTTGCCCCGGCCACCGCACGCGTGAGCATCGGCGGCTTGGCCAGTGGAGAACAAGTTGCCCATGGGATGGCATACCTGGTCGAATCCAGTTGCCAACGGGCCTCCCTCGATTTCTTCGATCTCAGTCCGATCGCCTCGTTCTTGGCGTCCGGGGTCCCGCTGGGAAAGCAACGGTCCTCGGACCTTCACTCCTTGGTTGTCATTGCCAACAGCGGCGATGCCTCGGCTTACCGACAGATCACCGAGATCTTCCCGACATTGACTGATCGGACTGTCACGCTGCCGGCTCCGATCCCGGTCTTCACCCCGTCAACCGTTGCCGGTGCCTACAAGACCCTCCGGTTCCAGTTGAGTCTCCCGAGTCATGCCAACAAAGTGGTCATCGCAGGATACAGTGCGCCGGCAACAACTCCCTCGAAGGTGGTCAACATCGCGGCGACCAGCGGGTGGCTGAGCGGGACCACGGTCGACCTCACGATGCCGATTTTCACCGGTCTACCCGGCTGGCATGACACCTGGGTACCCGCATCCGATGCGACAGTGATGTGGAGTCTGTTAGCGGCCGGCTCCACCACCGGCAACTCGTGCTCGGCAGGCGTTTCTACCGTGGTGTCGCGGAACGGTTCGCTGTAGCGGGTTTCGGGGAACGGACCTGCAGGACAGCCGGCTAGGGTAGAACAGGCAGGCCGAGCCGGTCGGCGTTGGCGCGGATCCGCTGGTCGAGCGTCACGACCTTGAGCCGAGGCTCGGCAGCCCGAAGTTCGAGGGCGGTGGCGAGGTGGATGGCATCGAGGGTCCGGATTGGTTCAATCGGAAAGGCCCGGCCCACCCGCGCCAGGACTGAGGTGCCGATCTCGTACCGGACCCAATGAGTTGTGGCGCGGGACAAGGTTTCTCTGAGGACAACCGCCTCGGAACCGGGCAAGGTGCCGTCGGCCTCGAGTCGGGCCAGGGCCCGCTCCGATTCGGCCGCCGTCAACCGCGAGGAAAACACCACCCTGGCGCTCGATAAGATCGACCGGACTGCGGCGCCATTGGCTTCGCCCAGAAGCCACGAGAGCACCGCGCTCGACTCAGCATACAGGATCATCGCTCGTCGCGGAGTTCGGCCAGGATCCGGGCCGCGGTCCCGTCCGGGGCCCGTTGTGGTTGAACGGGGTAGGCCTCTGGGTCATTCGGAAGGCCCACCTCCACCAACCGTTCCCGGACCAGCGAAGCCAAGGCCGGGGTTAGGTCTCCTGGGTCCGGGTAGGGAGACGGGGGTCGCAGCTCGGCGATCACCTGCCCCCGATCGGTGATGAGGACCTGCTCGCCCTGTTTGACCGCCCGAAGGTACTCGCTTAGGCGGTTCCGCAGTTCTCGCACTCCAACGGCTTTCATTCCACCAATGTAGCCACATGTAGCCACAACGACAACATCCTTCGACGATGGCCTACCTGAGGCGTTCCAGGGCCCTGGCAAACTGGGCTTCGAGGTTCGGGATCGGGGTGCCCTGGTACGCCGCCCGCATTCGCCCGAGCGAGACCTCGAGGGCTCGCTTCAGCTCAGCTGCCGCGGCCTGTTTGGTGACCGGGGTCGTGCTGCCCGGTTCGCCGATCCAAATCGGGGCCGTATGGGCAAACCCGTAACTGTCCATTGCCGGCCACGACGTGGTGGGGCCGCCGAACGCCCGGGCCGCGATCCAGCCGCCGGCCGGCAACTTGACCCGTCCTTCGTAGTGCCGAGATCCGGCGGCCGAGAGGCCGGGCTCAGTAGTGACCACCGACCCATTCACCACGATCTGAACCGAATCCACGCCGAGGGCACTGTGCAGGTCGAGCGACCAGGGCACCGCTTGCTTGGTCCGCTTCAAGCTCTCACCCGGGCCCTGCCCTTGGACCGTGAAGACGAGCATCGGGCCGTTGGTCACAAAGGAATGGCCGCTCTTAAGACCCGCGAGATAGCCACGATAGCCTAACGCCGGATCACTCTTGACATAGATCCGGGTCGTGCCGATGGCCATCGTGCGATAGAAATTGTTCATCACGTCGGTACCGGCCGACGGGGCAATGACGGAGCCGAAGTTGAGGAGCCGGTACCACATGGCCATCGACCCGATCTCGTCGCTCCACAAGCAGACCAGCTCGATGGTGTCGAATTCACCCAGCACCCCGTCGGCCACCATCTCGACCGGCGTCTGGGCCATGCCCGCCTCCGAAAATGGGTCCTTCGCGACGATCGGGTGGACGTAGCTGCTGACGCCGCCCTGACGGCGGGCGTGAGCCAGCACCTCCTGATTGGCCCGGTCGTCCCGTCCATGTACCTGATAGCCCGGCCCCCAAATCCAAGGCCAAAACAACTCGTCGGTGCCGACGAGCCCTAGATGGCCGAGGAAATGCGAGCGAACTTCCTGGCCCCACGCGATGAACGGGGGCGCCGCGGTGGATCGGAAGGCAAAGCGGTCCTGGTCTTCGAACCGGGAATGCAAGTTGGCCAGCAGTGGTGTGAGCACGTCCATCGCCTCGGCCCGTGCCATCGGTTCGAGGACATTCGGCCCGAGCCAGTAGGGCCCGCCGTAGTTGAGATGGAAGTGGTGATCGCCGGCCATCCAGCCGTTGGCCCGGGCGTCCCAAACCGGCGTGAGGGTCAGCGCCACCGAGCCGCCGTTCGGCTCGATCCTGGCCGTCGTCGCGGCGGTCGGGGTCGCCAAACCTTGGACCGCTTTGACCGACACCTCGCCCACCGGCGCGGTGATGACGGTACTGCCCTCGGAATAGAAGAAGGCCAGGCCGTTTTGGCCGTCGAACCGGGGCTGGCCTTCGTCGGGCAGCAACGGGTGACCGTTGGCATCCGCCACGTGGATTCGGGCCGCCGCCGCACCCCCGCCGAGCCTGGTGTCGATCCGGAGTTGCCCCATCGGGGTGCCCCAGTTCCAGCTCAAGACCGATAACAGGGTCGCCCGGCCCCCGTTGGCTGGGACCCGATGCAGTCGCATCCGTTGGAACGCGTCAGCCTCGGCGTAGTAGATCGACTTTCCATCTGGGTGCCAGGCCGGTGTCAGCGGCATCCCGCCGGCCAGCTTGAGGGTGTTGGGCGGCCCGTCGATCGAGACCAACCGGAGCTCCCAGCTCTTCTCATCGCCGCCCGGCCAGTTGAGGGCCACCGTTCGCCCGTCCGGGCCTAACGCGATCCGGAGCATCGACAGGATCGCCCCGGACAGGATCGTCCGCTCGTCGCCGGAGTCGAGGGTTCGAATCCTGAGGTCGTCGGTGGCGCCTTTGGCGAGGTACAGGATCCGTTTGCCGTCGGGCAGCGGGATCGGTTGGAGCTCCTGGCCGTTGGCGGTCGTCACCCGCGTCTTGGTGCCGGTGCTAAGGTCGATTTTCCAAATGTCGAGATCGCCGGCCACCGCCGAGCTGTAGAAGAGGGTCCGGCCGTCGGCGGCATAGCTCGGGTCGAGCTCGAGGCCCACCTCGCCGGCCAGGACTCGTTCTTGTCCCGAGGCCAAGTCGAGTTCGACGATCGATGTTTCCCGGGTGTCGTCTCGGACGAACCCGAGGGCCCGGCCGTCGGGCCGCCAGGCCGGCCGGGAATCCATTCCACCCTGTTTGGTGACTCGAGTGGCGGCGCCGGTGGCCAGGTCCATGGTCCAGAGCCAGCCCCGGTTTGCGAATGCCATCCGGGCCCCGTCCGGCGACACAGCCGGGTCGATCGGCCCCATGGTGAGCGAGGGCAGCTCGAATCCCTCGAGGTAGACATGATGGCTGACGCCTTTGATCTTGGGGTATCGGTTGGTCCATTGGGCGGTGAGCAGCGTGGCGGCGCCTAACGTGGTGGTGGTGAGCGTGAGCATAAGCCGGCGAATCGTCATCTCAATATCCTGCCAGCGGGTCGACCAGGGTTCGAGGCGTCTCGCCTCGTTCAACACTTCGGAGTGATTCCAAAAAGCCCTCGGCGGTGGCGGGGACTGTACTCGGACCGCTGTTGTGCGGGGAGATGACGATCTGTGGGTGCTGCCAGAGCGGCGAATCGGCCGGGAGCGGCTCGATCGCGAACACGTCGAGGGCCGCGCCTCGAATCCAGCCCTGGTCGATGGCGTCGGGCAGGGCCGCTTCGTCGATCACCGCACCCCGACCCACGTTCATCAAGTAGGCCCCGCCGCATTGGGCGAGCCGGTCCCGGTTCAGGAGTCCGATCGAGTCGCCGGTCAGCGGCAGCGCGGCAATGATCCAATCGGCGCCCCGGACTGCTCCCCCGAAATCGGCGAAGGTCGAGACCGAGGCGAAACCAGCGCGGGGAGCGCCGCTTCGCGAGAGCCCGGTGACCCGGCAGCCAAGCCCGCCGAAGGCCCGCGCGATACCGCCGCCGACGGCTCCGGTTCCGAGCACAACGACCCGCTGGCCCCGGAGAACAACCGGCTCCTTACTCCGATCGAAAATCCGGTTCTTCTGATCAAGGGCCAGATCCGCCAACCGCTGATTGACCGCCAAGGCCCGGCAAAGGCACCACTCTGCGATCGCGGGCCCGAAGTCTTCGCCGCTCTTGGTGAGGAGAATGCCGGGCGGGATCGGTTTTCGGAACACCAGTCCGTCGACCCCCGCTCCAATCGAGTGAATCCACTGGACGGCGCCCCAGCCTTCGACCGGTGGCTTTCGGAACCCGACATAGACTTCTGCCCAGTCGAGATCGGCGGCGTCGACCTCGACCGCTCGTTTGAGTCGGAGGGCTAAATCCGGCCGGGCGGCGGCAATCAGGTCGTGAATTTCCGCGACGTGCTCACCGGCGATCAGCACCCGTTTGGGTGTCGTTATCATCAATTGGCTCGTAATGGCTGGAACGGGAATCTAATCGGCGATAGCTTACCGGCCACCAGGCAGCATCTCCTCAATCAAGGTCTCTTCGTGGAATCGACCACCGGCACGGCCCCCCGCCGCGATATTCCCGTTGCCAAACGAGAAATCTTCGGCTGGGCGATGTTCGATTTTGCCAACTCGTCGTATACCACCGTGGTGATCACGGCCGTTTACAGCGCGTTCTTCGTGGGCTACATCGTACCCAAGGACTCGGTGACCCGGGATTCCTACTGGTCGATCGCGATTCTCCTCTCGATGGTGGTCGCGATTGTGCTTTCCCCGTTGGCCGGCGCGATCATCGACTTCAGCGGCAAGAAGAAGACCTACCTGCTGGCCAGCTGCATCGTCTGTTCCCTGGGGACCGCCGGTCTCTACTTCGTGGACCCGGGCCAGATTTGGCTCGCGATCGGGCTGGTCGTCGTCGGGAACGTGGGTTTCATGCTGAGCGAGTCCTTCTGCTCGAGCTTCCTCCCCGAATTGGCCACGCCTGAGAATATGGGCCGGATTTCCGGGCTTGGGTGGGGAATCGGCTACCTTGGCGGACTGGTCAGCGTTTTCCTGGCGTCCCAGGTCATCATTACCGCCGACCCCGCGGTCAATCTGGCCGGTTACATCCACCAGCATCAGCTCGCGATGGTGGCGACCGGGGCCTTTTTTCTCCTGGCCGCCATGCCGACATTCGCGTTGGTCCGAAACCGTGCGCTCCCAGCCCCCGGGTACGAACACGCTTCCCTCGGTAGGCTCCTTCAGGCCGGGGTCCGAGAGTTCCAACAGACGTTTGCCACCGCTCGCCAGCATCGGATTCTGTTCCAGTTCCTGGTGGCGTTCATGGTCTACATGGCGGGCCTCGACGCGATCGTCAAATTCGTGGGGATCTACGCTCGCGAAGAGGTTCACCTGACCGGCGGTGAGTTCGTCCTCTTGTTCCTCGCCTTGCAGCTAGCGGCCGTGGCGGGTGCCCTCGGCTTTGGGTTTCTCGAAGGCAAATGGGGCCCCAAGAAGACCGTCATGATGACGTTGATGTGGTGGATTGTCGGGGTGTTCGGGATCTACTTCCTGGATGCGATGAGCGCCATGACCGGCGTCGGCCCGAAGCAATTGTTCTATGGGCTGGGGCTGTTTGCCGGTGCCGGAATTGGGGCCACTCAGGCGTCGAGCCGAACCGTCGTCGGCTTGTTGGCTCCTGTGGGCCGGAGTGCTCAGATGTTCGGTTTCTGGGGAATGTTCTCCCGGTTTGGGAGTGTCTTGGGAGTGGGGTTCGGATTCGTGGCTGATGCTTTCGGGTCGCGGCGAGCGGGGATCCTTCTGGTGCTGGTCTTCTTTGTGGTTGGAGCGTGGCTCCTATCCCGGGTCGATATCGACCGCGGGATTCGGGAAGCGGGTCTCGGCGCTCGGCACTAGGGGCTCGGCATTCGGGGTTCGTCTTTTCCCTTGGTGAGGAGGCGCTCGGTGAAGTCGAGGCGTTCTTGGGTTTCGCCCAGTTCTTGACGGAGGGCGGAGACTTCGTCTTCGAGGGCGGCCATTCGGGCTTCGGCGTCGGGGTTTAAGCTGCCGCCCCGGTTGGCCTCGGCCTTGAAGCGTTGCATCTTAACGAGGTTCGTCATCACGATCGCCACCACGGGGATCGAGAGGGCAATGATTGGAATGAAGATTGCCAGGGTTTGCTTGTCTAACATCCGGCCCCCTATCGACCCACCATGAGTTGTCCGTCTTTCACCACGACCCGGCCATTGGCGGTCACCGTGGCGTCCGGAATAAACAACAACACTTCGCCGTTGCTCGAACGGTTCTTCCCGCCTGATTCCCAATTGTCGCCGACCGCAAGCCGGACCACGCCGGAGCCGTAGCCGTAGTACGGCATGAAGCCCGACGGAACCACCGCTTTCAACTCCGGATTGGTACTGATCACCAGTTCGCCCGGGATCCCTTTGTCGCCGGTGGCCTTTTGCCAGGTGGAGACGATGGCCTCGGCGCCGCGCTTCGATTCGAACTTGGTTACCCGGCCCTTGGCAAAGGTCAGCTGCAGGATCGGTGACCGAGTGTCGAAACTCGAGTAGCCGACGTAGGTGCCCTCGACCGCCGAGATATCGGTCGTACGGAAGAGGCTGGCCGGAAGTTCCTCCTCCCGGTCCCGGACACTTCGGGCGCCGGCCACTTTGGCCCGGCTCGCATCCCCGGTGTTCCGGTGGACCCACGCGTTCGGGGCGACTCGGAGCGTCAGGTTGGTCCCGTTAGGCGCGGTGATGGTCACCTTGGCGCCCCGGACCGCGGTTTCGACCGCCTCGATCCGATTCTTGAGCCGGGCTGGGTCGACCGAGACGGCCGCGGCGTACATCGCCTCGACCGCGGTGACGTCGGCGGTGTCGGGTGGGAGAAACCAATGAAAGTGAATCGACCGGACCTTCGACCGCTCCACCAAGCGCTCGAACGGCCGGTCGCCAAGGGCGGCCAGGCCGGTTGGAAGCCAAACCGCGGCATCCGCGTTGGCGAACGCGGCCGACCAAATGGCGTCTCGCCGGGTCTTCTGTAGGGCCCGGGCCGCCGCGGGCAACGCCCGGACGGCCTCCAGGTCGGCCGGGCTCGGGGGACTGATCTCGGCGGCAATCACTCCGCCCGCCGCATGGATGGCGGCCCGGAGCCCTGGAGCGGTGCCTCGGTCGGCCGCCTGTTCCCAAAACAGAACCACCCGTTCGCCGGGCGCGAGCTTGAGGGTTCGTCGAACGATCAGTTCACCGATCCGGTCCCAATCAACCCGGCTTGGTGGCTGAGCTTGGGCTGCCGATAGGGCCGGGGTGCAAAGGGTGATGGCAAACGCCGCTGCAAGAGATCTGGTCATAGGACGAAGTTAGAAGAGGCGGCTAGTTTCTGCGACGGTGGTCCCATAATTTCGGGTTATCCTCAATCAACGGGCAAATCCGAATGTCTACTGTCCTGCGGCTCGCGGTCCTGGGCCAGGTCGTCGTCACGGCGAGCGTCTTGGCCCAGGTCGCGCCAATCCCGACGCCTCGCCCACCGACCGGCCCCGTCGTGATTCTCACCGACCGGGCGCTGGACGGTCACGGCGCGGTGCTTCGCGGGGCCCGGATCGGCGTGGCGGACGGCAAGATCGCCAGCTTGGCGGCGCCGCTGGCGGGGACCACGATCGATCTCCGCGGGTATACGGTGCTACCGGGGTGGATCGACACCCACGTCCATCTCGATTCTCACTTCGACCGGACCGGCCGGATCGCGACGGACAAGGAGTCGCCGGCCGAGGCTGCCCTGGGGATTGCCACAGCGGCGTGGGAGACCTTAATGGCGGGATTTACCACGGTCCAAACCGTGGGCGACCCCTCGGAGCTGCCGCTCCGAGACGCGATCCGGGATCACGGCTTTCCCGGGCCTCGGGTCCTGACCTCACTTGCCTGGGTATCGGGGGACAGCACTTCGACCCCCGAGCAGCTCCGCGCCCTCGTCCGAGAGCGGAAGGATGCTGGGGCCGACCTGGTTAAAATCTTTGCCTCGACCAGCCAACGAGTAGGGGCCAAGCCGACGTTGAGCGAGGCTCAGCTCGCGATTCTCTGCAACGAGGCGAAGGCGGTCGGGCTTCGTTCCATGGTCCATGCGTACCGATCCCAGGTGTCGGCGGCGGCTCGGGCCCGGTGCGGGCAGGTCGAACATGCGACATACGCCACCCGAGAAGACATTGAAGCGGCCGCTCGGGCGGGAACCTTCATCAGTCCGCAGGTTGGTCTCGTCGTGCAAAACTATCTCGAAAATCAGGCCCGCTATCTCGGGGTCGGGAACTATACCGAAGAAGGGATGGCCACCATGGGCCGCGACCTTCCCTTGGATTTCGACATTTGCACTATCGCGGTGAAGACCCCCAACGCCAAGGTGGTATTCTCGACCGATGCCACCGCGGGCGCCCATGGCCGGAACGCCGAGGAGTTTTTGGGCCGGGTCAAGTACTGCGGCCAGTCGCCGATGGATGCTTTGGTGTCGGCTGGGGGTTTGGCGGCCGAGGCGTTAGGCATGTCTGACCGGATCGGCCGGCTCGCGCCCGGGTATGAGGCGGATATCATCGCGCTCGACGGCGATCCGCTCAAGGATTTGACGGCCGTTCGGCGGGTGGTGTTCGTGATGCGCGGGGGTGTCGTGTACAAGTGGGCCGGCGAGCGGGGCGGGCGTGGCCGCAGGTAGGACGAGTCTGGCTGCGGTGTCCCGGGCGGTGGTCCGGTGTAACCGCTGCCCCAGGCTCCGGGCCCATTGCCGGACCGTCGCGACGGAAAAAGTGGCCCGGTATCGTGGCGAGACCTACTGGGGCAAGCCGGTCCCCGGTTTCGGCGACCCCAAGGCCCGGGTGCTGGTCGTTGGTCTCGCGCCGGGGGCGCATGGGGCCAACCGAACCGGCCGGCTCTTCACCGGCGATTCGAGCGGGGACTGGCTCTATGAAGCCCTCCACCGATTCGGGTTTGCCAACCAGACCGAGTCGGCGTCGCGAACCGACGGGCTCGTCCTCACCGATTGCTTCATCACAGCCGCCGGCCGGTGCGCCCCGCCCGACAACAAGCCGACGCCCGAAGAACTCACCAATTGTCGCGATTACCTCACGGCGGAAATCCGGCTGCTCCGGCAGGTCGTGGTGGTGGTGACGTTAGGTAGGATTGCCCACGAACGCTGGCTCAAGGCCTCGGGGTGGTGGGACCATTTTGCCCCGGCCGCTCGGCCCGCGTTCGGCCACGGGGTCGCGACCCGGCTCCCGTCCGGTGTCGTCGTGGTGAGTTCGTTTCATCCGAGCCGGCAGAACACCAACACCGGCCGGTTGACCCGGCCGATGTGGCATGCGGTGTTTCGGGAAGCCCGCCGCTACGCCTTGTGTTCCGCGAAAACCGCCGTCGTGCCTTTGACGTCGAACGACAGCACGGTGTAGGCGACGAACGGCTTGCCGTCCATGCCCGGGGCACTCGCGGGCATGCCAGGGATCGTGAGGCCGATCGTCCCGGCGGGCTTGGTGGCCAGCAGTTTCTTGATATCGGCCGCCGGCACATGGCCCTCGATGACATAGCCCCCGACCACGGCGGTGTGGCAACTCCGCAGGTCCGGTCCGACGTGGTACTTGGTTTTGATCGGCTCGATGTCGGTCGTTTCCTTGACCGAGGCCATGAAGCCGTTGGCTTGGAGATGCTCGACCCACTTCGAGCAACAGCCGCAGTTCGGGTCTTTGTAAACCACCACGGCGATCTTGGCCTGCCGGCCACTCACGTTAGGCAGGAACAGGGCGGCACCGGCTACGGCGCCGAGACGGATGATTGCGTCGCGTCGATTCATCATTGTTGGAGTGCCAATCTGATTTGGACGGCTTTGCCGATTTTCGATTCGAGCCGCCCGGTGGTGGTGCAGTCCATCACGTCGTTGCGGCCGTTCGGGAGGTCAATGGCTTGGGCGGTCAGGAGCGTCGCGATGGTCGTTTGGCCGTCGGCGGCCGGCTTGACGAAGCCCGCTAGCGATAGGTACACCACGTATGAGTCGGCATTCGGCCCGGTCAGGCCTTCGCCGCACCGCAGATACGACGACAGGGGCTCCTTCCCCAGCCGCCGCATGATCTTCGATTTGATCGTTCCGATTTCGCCGGCGGCCGGGTCGCTGTATGAGACAGCTATGTCGAAACCTTTGAGCACCTCCGAGAGGGCTTTCCACGCCGAATCCCGGGGTGCCACCACCGTCACACTCGCCGGCAATTCGCTCGGCCGCTCCATCATCCGGCTCAAGATTTCCGGCGGAATGAACCGGGAGTTAAAGCCACCGGTGCTGCCGCTTGGGACCGCGACCGGGGTCTGGCCCGCCAGGCCGCCAACCGCCCCGATCCACAGGGCCACTACGGCCGTTCCAATCTTCTGGCTCATCACGTCCTCCTGGGTCAGGTAAAAGTAACTCGAACACGGCCGTGCCGGGGCTATTTTGTAGGCATGACCGAAATCCAGTCGCCGTTGGCCCCGATTCTGGCTGCCCAGCGGTTTGTGGTCCTCGACGGCGGCCTAGGCACCGAATTGGAGCACCGGGGCCACAATGTGACCGACCCGCTCTGGTCGGCCGTGCTGCTGATCGACCGGCCGGCGGCCCTTCACGCCGTGCACCTCGACTATTTCCGGGCCGGCGCCGACATCGTCGTGACCGCCAGTTACCAACTGTCGTTCGAAGGCTTGGCCGCGCACAACCTGTCTGCCACGGCCGCTGAAGCAGTCTTTGTTCGGAGTATCCGGCTCGCCCAGGATGCTCGGGACCAGTTCCAATCCGAATCCGACGACCCCCGCCGGTTGCGACCGCTGGTGGCGGCCTCGGTCGGGCCGTACGGCGCCACTCGCGGTGACGGATCGGAGTACACCGGCGTTTGCGGGATCAGCGATCGCCAGTTGCGAGCCTTTCATGCCGCTCGGCTCGACGTCCTGGTCTCGGCGGCCCCCGATCTCCTCGCCTGTGAAACGATTCCCTCGCGCCGGGAAGCCGAAATCCTGGCCGATCTCCTGGTCGAGCGGGCGACCACCCCGGCCTGGATCTCGCTGGTCGGGAAAAACGGGACCTTGCTGGCCGACGGAACCCCGTTCGCCGCCGTCGTGGCCAGTCTCGGGGCGGCCGGTCCGGTCGTCGCGATAGGCCTCAACTGCACGGCGCCGCAATGGATTGCCCCGCTGCTCCAGTCCGGTGGCGAGGCCGGCGAGAAACCGTTCGTGGTCTATCCGAACGGCGGCTCGGTCTACGACGCCAAAACCAAGCTATGGAGCGGCGAGGAATCGGCCGACTCGATCCCTCGCCTGATTGACAAGTGGTACGACCTCGGCGCCCGAGTCATCGGCGGTTGTTGCCGGACCACCCCGAAAACCGTTCGGGAGATCCGGGAACGTCTCGAGTAGCGTTCACTTACCCCAGACGACGATCAGCCCGCAACCGGTTCGCTGACTGGTGGCGAACTCGGTCGGAACCCGGTTGCCCCGACGGTAGAACTCCAGTGCCTCGACCTCGTCGCGGTCGAAGTCCGCCAGCGACAGCCCCGGATCCGGGCGGCTGCCATTGAACGACACCGCCGGGGCGCAGTTGGCGTTGGCCAGCTGCGACAGACTTCGCCTGGCGGGGACGAAGCCGGTGCTGAATCGTTGCTCCAGGGTGTAGCGCGACCGGCCGGGCAGATGGAGTTGGGCGAGTCCGATCAGGTCGCCCGCGTAGGCCGCGATATCGTCTCGGGTCAGGAAGGTCCCGAAGGCGCTGTGCGACCGGGCCACGAAGTCCTGATACCGATGCCGATTCATGCCGCCCTCGGCGAGGACGGTGAGTTCCGAGATCCGCTGGGGCAGCCGTTCGAGGTCGAAGTTGAGTTCTCGATCAACCCCTGCGACGACCGTCGCGGTGATTCGAATCGGGGTGTAGCCGATCCGGCGGGCCAGGAGCCAGTGTTGTCCAGCGGGCACCGCGGTAAACCGATAGGTTCCCGGCGCGGTCGTGGTGGCTCGGAGCTTGGTGCCGAGGATTTCGATCGAGGCGCCTTCCAGGGGGCGGCCGTCCTGATCGCGGATGGCGCCGCTGACGGTGGTCGATTGGGCGCCGAGGCCTTGGGACAGGCCGACGATCGTTGATACTACGATGAATCCGATCCGCATACCGCGTCCTCCTTCGAGGGCCGCACCTCCGACGCTAGGGAGACACGGCACTCGCCGGAGGACCACTATTCGAGGGTTTGGTCTACTTGAGCCACACCACCACGAGGCCGCACTCGCCCCGGCGTCCGGGTCCGAACTCGATCGGAACATGACGACCGCCATACACTTCGACGGCCTGGCTATTTGAACACCTTGTCGGCGTAGACCCGCTTCCCGTCCATAACCGTAAGCAGGACCCGCACCTTGTGAATGTCAGTCGCGGGGATCCGGTACAGGTCCTGATCGAGCACAATCAGATCGGCGGCCCGGCCCACCTCGAGCGTCCCGTTGGTTTTCTCGTCGAACCCGGCGTAGGCGGCGCCGGTGGTGTAAGACTTGAGCATGGTGGTGAGGTCAACCACCTCCTCGGGAATCCAGGCCGGGCCGGCTGAGTCACTCGGCCCCCGGCGGGTGATCGCGACCTGGATCGCCTCGAGCGGGTTGAGCGACGAGACGGTCCAATCGCTTCCGCTGGCCAGCACGGCGCCGGACTTGGCCATCGAACCAATCGGATAGAGCCATCGAGACCGCTCCGGGCCCAAGATCGGGATGGTCAGGTCGGTGATGTACTTGTCGGCAAAAGCCCAAAGCGGCTGGAAACTGGCGATGACGCCTAACGTTTTGAACCGGGGAATGTCGGCCGGGTCGAAGAGCTGGATGTGGGAGATGATCGGCCGGGCGTCGCGAGGGCCGTTGGTCTGGCGGGCCCGCTCGTAGCTGTCGAGGCTCATCCGAATCCCCCGGTCGCCGATCGCGTGGACGTGGATTTGGATTCCAGCCTTGTCGACGGCGGCCATCAGGGTGTCGAGCTGCCCTTGCCGAAAATTGGCCACACCCCGATTGTCTCCGCTGTTGAGATAGGGCGCGAGGGTGGCCGCGGTCTTCGCTTCGATGACGCCGTCGGCGAAAAACTTGGCGGCGTCGGGCCGGTAATACTTGGTGCCCTTGAATCGTTGCCGCCAGGCCACCAGCGAGTCGACTTGTGAGTTGGGCTTTTCGGGGTCGACGTATTGGGCCGCGATGACTCGAGCCGTCAGGTTGCCCTCCTGATCGAGGGCCGCGTAGGCCTCGAGTGCCTCGGGGCCGGCCGACGCTTCATGCAGGGTCGTGATCCCCAGCTCGTTGGCCAACCGCAGTGCCCGAACCAACCCGGCCTTGCGCTGTTCGAGCGTGTAGGGCGGAAGGAACTTCGACACGAGGTCATTGGCGTTCTCCCGCAGGGTTCCCGAGGGATTCCCGGCGGCGTCGCGTTCGATCCGGCCGTTGACCGGGTCGGGCGTGGCCTTGGTCACCCCGGCCAACGCCAACGCCTTGGAATTGACCCAGACGGAGTGGCCGTCGGCAGCCGTTAGGTAAACCGGGTTGTTCGGCGCGATTTGATCGAGCAGCGCTTTGTTCGGATTGCCGTTCGGGAAAACCGGGAGCGCCCAGCCTCGACCCCGGACCCACTCGCCGGGCTTGGCGGCCGCGACACATCGGGCCACGGAATCGACCACGGCCTTGGGCGTCTCGAGGTCCTCGAAGTGGCAGTCGGACAGTCCGATGCCCGATTGCGGGTGGACGTGGGCGTCCCGGAAGGCCGGCATCACCATCCGACCGCCTAAGTCGAGCACCTCAGTGGAGTCGCCGTCGAACTTGTCGACCTCGGCGTTGCTGCCGACGAACACGATCTTGTCGCCCCGGATCGCAATCGCCTCGGCCTTGTCAGGGCTCGCCATGGTGTAGACCGCGGTGTTCTTGATGATCAGGTCCGCGGGCACGGTGGGCCGGCAGCCGGCCAGAAGCAATCCGGTAGAGAGGATGGCAGCTCGAGTCAGAATCATGGCAGGACCGGAAGGATGAGGTGAGATGGAGTTGTCGGGCCGAAATGGAGCGTGACCGGAGCGGGGCGAAACACCGATGATTCGGTTTCGGACCGCCCGGTTTGAAGGTTGCGGCTGAAATAGGGCAGAAAGCTGGTCATGAACACGGCCCGGAGTTTGTGGCCGCGTTTGAACTGGTTGCCGGTTATCAGATCGTTGAGTTCGACTTTGACCGGTTTGCCCGGCCGGAGCGGGGTGGCTCCGGGCCGAGTCGAAAGCCGGCGGACGTCGAGGCCCGGGCTCATCAGATTCCACGCGGTCCCGTCCGGTGCGACGTCGAAGAGCCGAAGCCAGACGTCGGCGTCGGGAGCGTCAGTGCTGACGAACAAGGTTGCCTGAATGTTGCCGACCACCCGGGTGTCGCGGTCGAATGGTTTGGTCTCGAAAACGAGGACGTCGGGGCGCCGGGCCAAGTCGCGGTAGTCGTGGGCGCCGCTTCGAGGGGCGAACGAATCGACGATTTCGGTGCTCGGCACGGGGCGCCTGGCACTCGGCACTTGGTTGGGAGTCAGGCGGCCGGGGGTCAGGTTGAGGCGGAGCGGGGTGGTGCCGGGGATCGGCCAGGTGTTGCTGGTTTTCCAGGTGTTTTCGCCCATGACGAAGACTCGGTATCGCGGCGCTTTCTCGACCCCGTTGTCGCGGGCCCGGAGGTAGTGGTCCATGAACCGGAGGATTTCTTCGTCGTAGTCGATCCCGGCGGTGGGGCCGAAGACCCGTTCGCCGGACTTGGCTTGGGTGGTTCGGTTGGTCATCCCGGCAACGCCGTGGACCCAGGGGCCGAGGATCAGTTGGGTCTTCGGGTCGGTGGCGCCGGCCCGGGCGGCGAGGAGGCCCCGGTGATTGGTGAGCGCGCCCTCGGGGCCGTAGTTGTCGTCGTGCCAGCCGCTGATGTTGAGGACGGCGGCGGACACGGTGGCGTATTTGGTGGTGAGATCGGTCCAGTCCCACCACGGGTCGTTAGGGGCGTGGGCCAGCCACTTGAGGTACCAAGGGGCCACGGCGGCCAGTTCGGGCACGTTGGTCAGGGGGAGCCGGCTGACGAGCGAGTCGCCGATGAGCTGCCAGGTGGAGTCGGCTTCGCGAGCGGTGCGGGGCCCGGGGAGATTCTTTCGCTGCCTAACGTCCGGAGCGATGTTGTACCAGATCCACGACGGCCACGACAGATCGGGTAAGCCGCCGGCGTACCAGAAATTTCGGGCGCTGGAGTACGTCATGGCCGGCACCATGGCCTTCAAGTGGGGCGGTTGTTCGATGGCGGCCAGCCACTGGACGGCTCCCGGGTACGACAGCCCGAAGGTGCCGATGTTGCCGTCTGACCACGGCTGCTTGGCGGCCCATTCGATGGTGTCGTAGCCATCGTGCCGCTCTTGGGCGTAGGGGTCGAACTCGCCGTCCGACAGATACCGCCCCCGAACATCTTGGGCCACCACCGCATAGCCTCGCTCGACGGCGCGGCGGAAGGTCGAGTAGGTCCGGACCGCGGCGGCGGCGCCGTACGGGGTCCGGTAGACCAAGACCGGGAACCGGCCGGTTCGGCTGGGCATCAGGATCGTAGCTCGGAGGGTCACCCCGTCGCGCATTGGGATGGCGACGGCTGAGTCGGCCACCTGTCCAGAAAGTGGTCGGCCAAAGAGGACTAGGACTGTCAACAATCCGACGTTTCGCATGGCTTGCCCGGCCGGTTGCGGCGGGTTCGGATGGAGCGATTCGGTTGTTAGAACGGGGATTTCGGGGTTAAGCTATTGCCTTCCTATGGCATACCGCTACCCCGACACCGCGGTCTTGTACCGCAAGCTTGACCGTCCCTTTCCCAAAGTGGTTCGGGGTCAGGGCTCCCGGCTGTTCGACGAGTCCGGCAAGGACTATCTCGACGGATCCGGAGGAGCCTACGTGGCCAACCTGGGCCATGGGGTATCGGAAATCGTCGATCAGGTTGCCGAGCAGATTCGGAAGGTGGCCTACGTCAACGGGATGGCCTTCACCAACGACGCGGTCGAGGACTTGGCTGCTGAGCTCAAGACCCTCTCGGTCGGGGATCTCGACAAGTTCTATTTCCTGACCAGCGGCTCCGATGCGGTCGAGGCGGCGCTCAAACTGGCCCGCCAGTATTGGGTCGAAACCGGGAAGCCTTCCAAGCACAAGATCATTGCCCTGTCGCCGGGGTATCACGGCAACACGATGCTGGCGCTGTCGGCGTCGGCGCGGAAACACTACAAGGTCATGTTCAAGGAGTGGTTGACGCCGGTGGTCCAGGTGCCGGCGCCTTATGCCTATCGCTGTGATTGCAACGGAGCGCCCGCTTGTCCCCGTTGTACCGGTCGGTTGGTCGAGGCGGCCATTCTGGCGGAGGGGCCGGACACGGTAGCCGCATTTATTGGCGAGACGGTGGGCGGCTCGTCGACCGGTGCCTCGGTCCCGCGGGATGAATACTGGCGCACGGTGCGCGATGCCTGCACCAAGCATGGCGTGCTCTGGATTGCCGACGAGGTGCTGTGCGGAGCCGGGCGGACCGGCACCTGGACCGCGGTGGAGCAATACGGGGTGGTGCCCGACATCATGACGATGGGCAAGGGCATCAGCGGTGGATACGCGGCCCTGGCCGCGGTGATAACATCGGAGCGGATCCTTGATCCGATTGCCAAGAGCTCCGGGTCGGTGATCCACGCACAGACGTTCACGCACACGCCAATGATGTGCGCCGCCGGGCTGGCGGCCGTTCGGTATATCAAGAAGCATGACCTGATTGCCCGATGCCGCATCAAGGGCGAGCGATTGCATCAGTTGCTGGCGCCGGTCCAGTCCCATCCGCTGGTCGGGGACGTCCGTGGGCGGGGGCTGTTGGCCGGGATTGAGTTCGTGGCCGACCGGACCGCCAAGACGCCCTTTGCCCGCAAACTCAAGGTGGCCGAGCGGGTCACTGATGCCGCGCTAGAAGCCGGCTTGATGGTGTGGCCTAACGTCGCCCAAGCCGACGGCACCGATGGCGACCTGGTATGCCTGGCGCCGCCGTTCGTGGTGACCGACGCCGAAATGGATGAAATGATCGTTCGGTTCCGCCGAGCGCTCGATGTAGCCTATCAGTCTTTGAGCTAGGGAGACCGGGATGACGACGGCCATTGGCAAGATCACCTATACCACCACCAACGTCGACATGGAGGCCTTCCACCGGGAATTCGACAAGGCCTTGGCGTCGACCCGGAGCAAATTCGGTGGCTTCTATCCCCTGGTCATCGGCGGCGAGCGAATCGAGGTCCGGAAGAACGCGATCGCCGACACTAGCCCGATCGACACCCGGACCGTGATCGCGACCTTCTCAGCTGGGACGGCCGAGCATGTCGACCGAGCCGTGGCCGCCGCCAAGAAGGCCCAGGTAGCCTGGGGCCGGATGC
Organism: Gemmatimonadota bacterium; assembly: GCA_043769075.1. Taxonomy (GTDB): domain Bacteria; phylum Gemmatimonadota; class Gemmatimonadetes; order Gemmatimonadales; family GWC2-71-9; genus SHZU01. The sequence continues at coordinate 20,700 of JAYVJS010000402.1, forward strand.
CGTGGCGGGACCGGTTGGCCATCATGCGGCGGGCCGCGGCGTTGATTCGGGAGCGGCGGTTCGACTTGGCCGCGGTGATGAGCATCGAAGTCGGCAAGAATCGGATGGAGTCGATCGGTGACGCCGAGGAAGGTGCCGACTTGATCGACTACTACGCCGACCAGATGGAACAGGCCAACGGCTTCATTCGGCCGATGCACAACCTGACTCCGATCGAGCACAACACCGACGTCCAGCGGCCCTACGGCGTGTTCGCCTGTATCGCCCCGTTCAACTTTCCGCTGGCGTTGGCCGCCGGGATGTCGGGCGCGGCCTTGATCGCGGGGAATGCCGTCGTCTTCAAGCCGGCCGAGGACACCTGCTGGACCGGGTATCAACTGTTCGAGATCTATCGCGATGCCGGGGTCCCGGCCGGGGTCATCAACTTCCTGACCGGCCACCGCGAGGATGTCGGCGACGCCTTGTGGCAACACCCAGGCGTTGACGGCGTCGTGTTCACCGGCTCGAAGCAGGTCGGGATGCGGATCTTCCATGGCCTTTCCCAGCAATTCGTGAAGCCGTGTCTGATGGAGTTGGGCGGGAAGAACGCCACCATCGTGATGCCGTCGGCCGATCTCGATGCGGCGGCCGAGGGGGCGATGAAGTCGGCTTTCGGGCTCCAGGGGCAAAAGTGTAGCGCCACCTCCCGGGTCTACGTCCATCGGGCCGTTGCCGCGGCGTTCCTCGATCGGCTGGTGGCGCGGGCCGAGCAGGTCGTCATCGGCGACCCGACCGAGCGGCAGAATTGGTTTGGCCCCGTCATCAACCAACGGGCCCTCGACCGGTTCCTCGGCATCGTCGAGGAGGCTCGGGCCACCGGCACCGTGCTGGTGGGCGGCAAGCGGTTGACCGGCCCGGGCTTCGACCACGGCTTCTACGTGGCGCCGACGGTGGCCAAGCTGCCGCTCAAGAGCCGGCTCTTCTTCGACGAGATCTTCTTGCCGTTCTTGGCGGTGGGTGAGGTCGACTCGCTTGAGCAAGCGGTCGAACAAGCCAATGCGGCGGAGTACGGACTGACGGCGGGCTTCTTCTCGAAGGACCAGGCGGAAGTCGACCAGTTCCTCGATACCATCGAAGCCGGCGTCTGCTATATCAACAAGCGGTCGGGGGCCACCACCGGCGCTTGGCCGGGGTCGCAGCCGTTCACCGGCTGGAAGGGCAGTGGATCGTCGGGCAAGGGCGGTTGCGGGCCGTACTACCTCCAGCAATTCATGCGAGAGCAGAGCCGGACGGTGATCGTGGAGCAGGGCGCCGCGTCATGACGCGGGCGCTGCTGGCGGCCCTCGTTCTTGGCGGGGCCGCCGGCGCCCTGCCGGCCCAGCGGGAACCGGTTCTGAAGCAAATCGCCGTCCCCCATTCCTACTACTACCGAGAGATGTACCTCCCCCAGGTCACCACCGGCCCGGGGTGGGTGGCGTGGATGCCGGACGGCAAGGCCGTGGTCTACTCGATGGCGGGGACGCTCTGGCGCCAGTCGTTAGGCAGCCCTGACGCCGCTCAGCTTACCGACGGCCCCGGGTACGACTATCAGCCTGATGTGTCCCCCGACGGACGCCGGGTGGTCTACTCGTCATACCGGAATGACCAGGTCGAGTTGCGGATCCTCGATCTGGCCACCGGCGCCGACGCGGCCCTGGTCAGCAACGGCGCGGTGAATCTCGAGCCTCGCTGGTCGCCCGATGGGTCGAAGCTGGTGTTTGTATCGACCGCGTTC
>JAYVJS010000403.1:0-2852 GCA_043769075.1 Gemmatimonadota bacterium
TACACCCGGGACGTCAATCTGAGCTTTCGGGCCCTCGAACAGCTGGACACCGGCATTACCTATGTAAATGCCCCGACGATCGGGGCCGAAGCGCACCTGCCGTTCGGTGGCATCAAGGCTACCGGCAACGGCCATCGTGAGGTCGGGTGGGAGGGGTATGACTTCTTTTCCGAGACCAAAGTTTGCTATGTCGACTATTCCGGCACCCTCCAAAGGGCCCAGATCGACAACTACGATTGACGGCGTGGTTGCGAACTAGGCTCGGCGCGGGGTAGGTTCGGATGTCGGTGAGTTTCTCTGGGAAGGGTGTCCACGAGCATGCGTCCAATTCGGGTCGGCGCTGGCAAGGGCGGGTCGGGCTCCGATGACGGGTCCCTCGACATCTATCTTCGGGAAATCAGCCGCTATCCGTTGATTCCGCAGGAGGAAGAGGTCGACTTGGCCCAGCGGATCCGGACCGGTGAGGTCGAAGCCCTCGACAAGTTGGTCCGGAGCAACCTTCGGTTTGTCGTCTCAGTCGCCAAAAAGTATCAGAACCAAGGCGTCTCACTCTCTGACCTGATCAACGAGGGTAACCTTGGTTTGATGCGGGCGGCCCGCAAATTCGACGAAACCAAGGGGATTAAGTTCATCTCGTATGCGGTCTGGTGGATTCGACAGGCAATCCTCCAGGCGCTGGCCGAGCAAAGCCGGATCGTCCGGGTGCCGCTCAATCGGGCGGGCACCCTTCACCGGATTACTCGACGCAGTGCGGCCCTACAGCAAGAGCTGGGGCGCCAGCCGACCGCAGCCGAGGTGGCCGAAGGAATGGATATCGGGGTTGAAGAGATCGAAAAAACCCTGGCGATCTCGTTGAACCATGTGTCGCTCGACGCCCCGCTGGCGCCGGGCGAGGACAATCGGCTCCTTGACTACCTCGCCGACACTCAGAATCCCGGGCCCGATGCCGAGACCTTCGAACGGGCTCTGACCCAGTCCATCGAAGAGGTGTTGTCGAGCCTTCGGGAACGGGAGGCCAAGATCCTTCGGTTGTATTTTGGTCTCGATAGTCCGGAGCCGATGACCCTGGAGGAAATCGGGGCGAGTTTGGGGATTACCCGAGAGCGGGTCCGGCAAATCAAGGAAAAGGCCCTCAGTCGGCTCCGCCACGTCAGCCGGTCGAAGGCGCTCGAAAGTTTTCTTTTTTAGATCAAGGATCATGGCTTCGAATTCTTCGTTCGACATTTCGACGGGTGCCGATCTCCAAGAGGTAGACAACGCGGTCAACCAGACCGTCAAGGAGATCAGCCAACGCTACGACTTCAAGGGCACGGCCTGCACGATTGAGTTCGACCGCACGACGGCGACAATCAAGCTGTTCGCCGACGATGAGTTCCGGATGAACCAGTTGATCGATGTTCTGGAGGCCAAATGCGCCAAGCGACAAGTGCCGGCGAAGAATCTGGCCAAAGGAGACTACGAGCCCGGTACCGGCACGTCGATGCGGTGTGTCATCAGCCTGACCCAGGGGATCGACCAAGAAACCGCGAAGAAGATTTCCAAGGCGATCAAAGAAGGTGGCTTCAAGAAGGTCCAAACCCAGATCCAAGGTGAGGAAGTCAGGGTGACCAGTCCCTCCCGCGACGAGTTGCAAGCTGTCATGGCCTTCCTCCGATCTCAGGATTTTGAAATCGAACTCAAGTTCGGCAACTACCGGGGCTAGCTCACTCCGGTGGGCCGCGCTGTTCGCCCTCTCGGCCGCGACCGGCTGCCCTCGGGCCGAAGTCGGCGGAGTCGCCGGATTGCCGTCGGCGGAAACGGCTCTGCCGGTCGTGCGTGTCGCGATCGGACTTCCGCAGCGTGAGGTCACGATCGGAGGCGGCGCCGGTTTGTTGGTCTCGTCGTCCGACGGTGGTGGGCTCACGGAACTACCGGCTGGATCGAGCGCGGGGGTGGTCGGGAACGGTGTCACGGTGCGGGCCGTCATCGGCGGGGTCAGTACCGGGAGCACGACCGCCCTGACCGTCCGACCGCTCGACTCACTTGGCTTTGTTCGAGTGAACAGCCGGGAGTACCGGGGGTCGCTGCTGGTTACCTCGAATGCGACCGGGGTTCTGGTGGTGAACCTCCTCTCCGTCGAGGACTACGTTGCCGGGGTCGTCAACGCCGAGATGGGCCGCCGGGCACCGGCCGACAGCGAAGCGGTCTACGCCCAGGCGGTGATCTCGCGAACGGTGGCGATGCGAGCGCTGGGGCGCTATCGGATTCGGGGCTACGATGTTGTCAGCACGGTCTCCGATCAGGCGTACGGGGGCGTCGCGACCGAGACCGACATGGGCTGGGCCGCCGTTCGGGCAACCCGAGGGCAGGCCCTGACCTATGGCGGAGCCGTCATCGAAGCGTTCTTCCATTCCACCTGCGGCGGCCGAACCGAGGCGGTGGACCAGGTCTTTTCTGGAGCTCCCCAGCCGTATCTGCAGTCGGTGTCTGATCGCGGCCCATCAGGCGAGATCTACTGTGCCATCTCTCCGCGGTTTCGGTGGCGGGAGGAGTGGACCGGCGAGCAGCTGACAAAAGTTGTTCGGGACAACGCGAAGCTCGTCGGGCTCTCCCCGGACGCCATTGGGGTTGCCGGCGATCTTGAACTCGCCGGCCGGTCGCCCTCCGGCCGAGCCACAGAACTCGTCCTCCTGGCCGCCGGACGCCGGGTCCCGATGGTGGGCCAGCAGGTCATTCGCCAGGTTCTTCGGTTGACGGATGGTGGCTGGCTTCGCAGCACCCAATTCTCGATCCAGGTCACCCGGACTGGCGGCCGTTTGGTCCGGTTGGCCGTTGACGGCGGTGGCAACGGCCACGGGGTTGGGATGTGCCAG
>JAYVJS010000404.1:0-3756 GCA_043769075.1 Gemmatimonadota bacterium
GGGGCGGCGGCCGCGGCCGCTGTCGCCCCGCCGCCGAATCGGACCCCGGTCGACTTGGCGGCGCGAATCGTGACGCCAAGCCCAAAGCGCCCGCTGTCCGCGGCCGGCCCATCGAACAGCGCCAGTCGGTCGCCGACAAACAAGGCTTCGATCTTGCCCAATTTGAGAGTGTCAGAGACCGCGATGCTGTCGAAGGGGGGGGCGGCGCGGATCAGGGTCTCGAGCGAATCGAAGGTCAGCGTCGTATCGATCGCGAGCGGCAGGCGGTGCAGAAACACGACGAGGCTCTTCGCGGTGGTATCGCGGGCCTGGAGCGTGAAGGAAATCGAAATCGTATCGACCACCAGGGCTTTTGCGATCCCGTCGACTTGGATCGTGTCACGGCGCTGCTTTGGAAACACCATGAACGACCGCACCTCTCCGGCGGCGAGCCCCGAAGAGACCAGCAAGCGGGTCCGGATTGATTGGCCGGCATAGCCGAAGAACGCCGAATCGCCACCGGCCGTGGCCAGGATGGTCGTATCCCGAACGATGATCTGTTCGCCCGGGCAGAGGGTCGGACAGTCTCCCGGTGTGCTGATACTCTCCTGACACGCCGCCAGGACGAGGATCCCCGCCAGGCCGGCGAATAACTTCTTCATGCCAACGACTCCGGCCCGAATGCATCGGGCAATAGATCTCGTATCCGCCACCGTTTGGTCGACGACGGTCCAACCGCTTCCACAACCAGATCGGCTCCGAATTCCGCGAGGACTTGGCGGCAGGCCCCGCAGGGAGCCGCCGGCGGTTCCGAATCAGTGACGACCACAATCCGGCTGAACTGCCTCGCCCCGGCAGTGACCGCCTGGCCCACCGCAACGCGTTCGGCACAGATGGTGAGGCCGTACGAGGCGTTCTCGACGTTGCAGCCGACAAACACCTCACCACGCGCCGACTCCAGTGCCGCCCCGACCCGGAAGTTCGAATAAGGGGCGTACGCCTGCCGCTGCGCCGCCCTGGCCCGCTCAACTACCCCGTCAACCAGACCACACCTCCGGGAGAAACGACCGTCCATTTGACAACGGACCGACTCCAAAAAATTCAGCGATCGTCTGCCCGACATCGGCAAACGTGGCCCGCTCCCCGATCCCAACCGGTTTCACTTTCGGCCCGCTGATGAGTACCGGGACCCGTTCTCGAGAGTGATCGGTCGACGGGGTCGTCGGATCGTTCCCATGATCGGCCGTAAATATAATCAAATCATCCGGTTGCACGCGTCCCAGAAGGCCAGGCAGGGCCCGGTCGAGCTCTCGGAGCCCGCCGAGGAACCCGGCAACGTCGTTTCGATGCCCCCAACTCTGGTCGAATTCGATCACGTTGGCGAAGACCAGTCCCCCGGCCGACCCACCCAGCCACTCCGCCAGCAGCCGATACGCCGATTGGTTCGTTGGGGCGGGCGTACTCTGGATGCCTCGCCCAGCGAAAAGGTCGTCAACCTTGCCGATCCCAACCCGGGGGACCCCGCCCCGTTCGAGGACATCGAGTAGCGTCGGGCCGGGCGCCGCGACCGAGTAGTCCTTCCGGCCGGCGGTTCGAACAAACCGCCCCGGCTGGCCCTCAAATGGTCTGGCAATGACACGGGACACGCCCCAGGGCCCCGTACAGAGGTCCCGCGCCGTCTGACAGGCCTGCAACAACTCGCCTCTCGGGATAACCGCCTCGTGGGCCGCTATTTGGAACACGCTGTCGGCCGAAGTGTAGACGATCCACGCACCGGTCCGGAGTTGCTCGGCGCCAAGGGCCTCGATGACGGCCGTCCCGGACGCCACCTGATTCCCGAGCACCCCGCGACCCGTTCGGTGACTAAATGCGTCGATGAGTTCCGCTGGGAACCCACCAGGAAAGGTTGGAAAGGCATGATCGAGGACGATGCCGCAGAGTTCCCAGTGTCCGGCCGTGCTGTCCTTCCCAGCGCTCGCGGGCTGGGCGGTGCCGAACGCACCCCCCGGCCGACCCGTCGGTGAAAGCCCGGCTAGTGGGCCACAGTGCCCGAGGCCCAGTTGGGCCAGATTCGGGAGCTCGAAACCGCCCGGGTACCATCGGCCCGATTGGGCCAAGGTATTCCCCAACGTGTCACTGCCCTGATCGCCATAGGCGGCTTGATCGTGCGCGGGCCCGATCCCGAGGCCGTCGAGCACGATCAGGGCCGCCCGGCGGGTCACGCCGGCGCACCACTTTGGACGAATCGAAACCGGAGCGCCGTCAAGGCGTCTCCCAACAACTTGGCCTCCTCGGGCTCGAGTCGTCCGGCGGTCTTCTCCTCGAGCATGCCTAACGTGTCGATCAAGGCTTGGGCAATCTGGCGGGCGTTGACTCCTTCCGCTCCCGGGGGCAACTGGCCCGCGAGGGCGCCCTCGGCCTGCTGGGCCAATCCAAACACCAATGAAGCGAAATGCGAGTTCATTCGACCTCCTGATAGCGGCGGACCACCCGAGGCCCGATCGATGTGAGCAGTTCGTAACCAATCGTGCCGGCTCGCTCGGCCTGGGCATCGAGGCCGACCCGGCCCCCAATGATCGTCGCGAGTTGGCCGAGCGCGACGGCGCCGGGCTCGGCCACCACCATCGTCATGTCCATGGTGACCCGTCCGGCAATCGGGTATTCACGACCGCCGATCGAGACCAAGCCGCGGTTGCCTAACGTGCGATGCACTCCGTCGGCGTAGCCGATCGCGATCGTCACCAGATCAGCGTCGGTGCTGCAGCGATAGGTGCCCTCATAGCTGACTGGATCGCCGGCCCGGACCGGTCGAACCGCGATCACCTGGGCCGTCACCGTCGCGGTGGGCTCGCCGACCCGCAGCCCTGACCGCCCGCCGTACAGGAAGATCCCGGGCCGGGCCAGCGTCCCAGCAAACCGCCCCCCCCATTGCCCGGCTCCGCTGTTGGCGGCGTGGATCAGTGGCGGCCGCAATCCGTAGCCGGCCATGATCTCCATCAACCGCGCCCATTGGATCTCGGTCTCGTCTTTCGACCCGTCCGCCGACGCGAAATGAGTGAAGATCCCTTCGAACCCCGGCGCCCCGGCCAGCCGTCCCGCCACCGCTGCCAAAGTTTCCCGGTCATGCCACCGGAATCCAGACCGGCCCATCCCGGTATCGATCTCGACATGGAACGGAGCCGCCGCCTCCCCGATCCAGGCGTCGAGGCTCCGGAGATCGCCGATCGCTGGGCGAACATCAACCGATCGGTACTGGTCGTTCCATGCCGGCTGCAGTGGCCAGAACGCCATGACGGGTCGAGCAACGCCAGCGGCCCGAAGGGCACCGGCCTCTGCCAAGGTCGCCACCCCGTACCCCCAGGGCTCAACCACCTCGAGCGCCCGGGCAACGGCCACCGCCCCGAGGCCGTAGCCGTTCGCCTTCACCATTGGCATCAGCGGCACACCAACAACCTCCGCAAACCGCCGGGCATTCCGGACCACGGCCGCGAGATTCACAGTCAGCCAAGGACCTTGTTCGTCCATGCGCCTCTCCCCCGGGGAAACTCAATTGGGTACAATAAGGTCTAGGAGACTAAATGCAAGAAAAATCAGCCCTGGCGCGGGCCATGTCGATGGTGGCCGATCTCCGGGAGCGCTGTGCCTGGGACCGGGTCCAGACTCGCGAAACACTCCGTCCATACCTGCTTGAGGAAGTCCATGTACTGGACCAGGCGATCGGCGATGGCGATCCTGACGCGATTCGCCGCGAGGTCGGAGATTTCCTGCTGCACTTGG
>JAYVJS010000405.1:0-2740 GCA_043769075.1 Gemmatimonadota bacterium
GTCATGACCTCGAAACGAATCCGCCATCTCCCGGTTCGCGACGACAACGGATTGGTCGGCATCGTCACGATCGGCGACCTCCTGGCTCAACGAGTCGACGAGCAGCAGGCCACGATCGAGTACCTGACCAGCTTCGTTTATGAGAGTCGCTGATCTAAGGCGCTTTCGCGGCTAGCTCCGCCTCGAACCGCTTGGCGTCCGCCGGGCGGCCGAGCGCGCCATACTCGGCCACCAGATCGGTGCGGGCGAAGTCGAGCCAACTCTTGGGAGGGGCGGCCTGCTTGGTGAGGATCCGGTAGCCCTTCGCCGAGGCTGCTTCGGCGGCGGCGTAGTCCTTCGCGCCCAATAAACTGCGCCCAAGCCGGACTTCGGCGATCCCCACCAGCTGATGCTCCGGCTCGAGAACCGCGGCATACCGGCGCAACACCTCTCGGAAGAGCCGGATCGCCTCGCCGAACTGGCCTTGAGCTTGATAGACACCCGCCAAGTTCGACATCGCCACGCCGATCTGGTAGTGCTTGTCGGCGTAGACCTGCCGGTAGATCGCGGTCATCCGTTCGAACGCGGCCTTGGCATCGTCAAAGCGCTTCTGGCGCTGCGCGATCCGTCCGACCTCGTTGAGCGCTGACGCCACCCGGGGGTGGACCGGCCCGTAGGTCTTCTCCGTCACTACCAAGGCCTTCTTGACCAAATCAGCGGCTTCGTCATAGCGCTCCAAATTCACCAGCGCCCGCGCCAACAGGGTTTCGGCCGAGGCAGTTTCCGGATTGTTCTCCCCATAAAAGCCGACGAAGATCTCGAGTCCCTGGCGGTAGTAGCGTTCAGCCTCGGGAAAATGGCCCTGCTCGAATTGGACCGCGCCGAGGTTGATCAGGTCATCGCCAACGGAGGGATGGCGGTCGCCATACCGCGCCTTCGATCCCACCAGCAACCGACCAAACAACGAATCCGCCACCGGATAGTGCCCGGCGTAGAAGTGAGCGTTGCCGAGTTCACCGAGCGCCTCGAGAAAACTCAAATTGGTCGTGTCGGTTCCGTATGCCGCCGTCGCCCGCCCCAGTGTGGCAATCGCTGAGTCGTAGCCCCCGCTGAGCACGAAAACCTGGCCGAGGGCGGTGAGCGCCTTGGACTGCAGCGGATCGGTCGGCGGGAGCGCCTTGCCCGTAATCGCGAGCGCCTCCCGGACGGTGGCCTCGGCCGCCTGGAAGTCGGCCTTGGCCGCCTCGAGGGTTCCGAGTTCGACCAGTGCAACCGCCAGGTCCGGGTGATTCGCGCCGTGCAGAGCCCGCCGCTGGGCCACGGCCATTCGCAACAACGTATCCGCCCGGTCCAGCTGGCCAAGCTTCTGAAGAATGCTCCCCAAGGTAAGAAAGAGTTCTGACTGAGACGCGGGGTCACCGTCGAGACTCTTGGCATCGAGAATGCCCCGCTCGATCAGGGTCATGACTCGGAGGCTATCGGCCGGCCCAACCGCCTGGTCACCACCCTCAAACAGCCGCATGGTGAAACCCTGAATCCGTTCCGCCCGAGCCGCTTCAGCCACGGCCCGGTTGCGGGCGGCAGACAGTCTCACCGTGTAGAACGCTACCAGAACGGCCGCCGCGACCAGGCCGGCCGCCCCCATCATCACCGCGCGGAAATTCCGGCTGGCGAACTTCGTCAGCCGGTAACCCAGAGCGTCAGGACGCGCCTCGAGCGGTTCCCCATCTAGAAAGTGATCGATATCGCGAATCAGGGCATCGATCGATGGATACCGGCGGTCGGGGTCGGGGTGCATTGCCTTCTGGCAGAGCACGTCGAGATCGGCCCAGCCCGATCGGCTCGCAACCCGATCGCCTGGAAGGGCTCGGAGCCAGGCGACCACCGACGGCTTCGGCGCATCGCCGGCCGCCACCATGGCCGCCGCCTCAGCGGGATTCTTGTCGCTCAGATCGTAGGGAAGCCGGCCCGCTAACAGTTCATAGAGCAAGACACCCAGAGAGTAGATGTCGGTATAGAGACCGATCCCCGCACCCCGGAATTGTTCCGGAGCCGCATAGGCCGGAGTCATCATCCGAAGACCGGTCCGGGTGGCGGCGGCCGAATCGTCAAAGGTCTCTAACTGCTTGGCGATCCCGAAATCGAGCAGTTTGACCCGTCGGTCGTTCGTCACCAGCACGTTGGACGGCTTGAGATCGCGGTGGACGATGGCGTGACGGTGGGCATGACCCACGGCGTCGCACACGGACCGGAAGAGCCGGAGCTGGTCCCCCAACGACGTTTGGCGATCGCGACAATAGTCGGTGATCGGAACGCCCTCGACGTACTCCATCACGAACCATGGCGTCCCATCAGGCAGGGTCCCGGCGTCGTGCAACGCGGCGATGGCCGGGTGGCTCAACTGGGCCAGCAACCGTTCCTCGCTGACGAATCGCTCCCGCCGGGCCGGCGAGAGCGAGGCATCGCGGAGAATCTTGATGGCCACTTTGGTGTCGAGGTCGTCCCGGACGCCGAGATAGACGACCCCCATCCCGCCCTCACCGAGGATCTCGGCAATCCGATACGGTCCGAACCGGAAAGCCGAGAGATCAAGGGGAGCCCGGCCGAGCAGATCCTGCGCCACCGCGGCCACCGGCCGGTCGACCAGCGAAGTGTCCCGGGCATCGGCCACCAACAAGGCGGTGACTTCGGGTATCAGGCTCGGATCGTCCCCGCATTCCTCCCGCAAGAAGGCGTCGCGGCGAGAGTCCTGCAACAGAGC